>JAIRPA010000150.1 GCA_031257235.1 Burkholderiales bacterium
CGGCAAAAAGTATCACTTTTTGCCGAACCACTTTTGGGCGAAACCCTGATCCTCCCTATTTCGCCGGTGCCGGTTCTTTCTCGGAAGTTTTATTCGTGACCGCTTCTTTTGGCGTTGCCTCTTGGGTTGCCGCGCCGTCTTTTCCGCCGGTTGCGGCAACAAGTTCTTTGGCGGGTTGGTTGGAAGGCGTGATCGGCAGACCTTTCAATTCATTCAACGCTTGTTGTAATTGAAAGTCTTCTTTGGAGCCAAACTCAAAAGGTTCCGGCGCGACACGTTTTGCGCGCGGCTCTTTGTTGTCTGCGGGATTGGACGGCTCTTTCATGTCCGACTCTTTCTCGTTAGAGGTCGCGTTCTCGGCGTTTTTCTCCGGCGTTTCCAAGTGACGCCCCAAGTTGACTTCACGAACCCGCATCACGTCGCGTCCGTCGTCAACGGCGATGTCCGGCGTGATGCCTTTTGCCTGAATCGACCGACCGGAGGGGGTGAAATAACGCGCGGTGGTCAATTTCAAACTGTGCGTTTTGTCGATCTCCATGATCGTTTGCACCGACCCCTTGCCAAATGAAGGCGCGCCCATCAAAGTGGCGCGCTTGTGATCTTGAAGCGCGCCCGCGACAATTTCAGAAGCCGAAGCCGATCCCGAATCAATCAACACCACCATCGGCACGGACTTCACGGCTTTGGGCAGATCCGACAAAACGTCGCGCGACAACGCCGTGCGTTGGTAATCACGACGACGCGCTTTTAATTCCATCCGTGCGTCGCTGGTTCTGCCTTCGGTGTAAACCACTAAGGACTCCTGTGGCAGGAACGCCGCCGATACCGCAATCGCCTGATCCAATAACCCGCCCGGATCGCCGCGCAAATCCAAAATCAGCCCGGATAGCGGTGCTTCTTTGTACAAATTATTCAAAGCGGCAACCATTTCGGCACCGGTGTTTTCTTGGAAATTGCGAATCCGCACATAGCCGTAATTGGGTTCAACCATCTTCGAGCGCACGCTTTTGATGTTGATGTATTCGCGCCGAATGATGATCTCAAGCGGCAGGGGCTCGGATTCCCGCGCGATCGTCAGTTTGACTTTGGTGCCCGGCTTGCCGCGCATCATATCGACAGCTTTGGCAAGCGGTAGCCCCCGCGTCACGGTTTCGTCGATTTTGACGATTAAATCGCCCGATTTAATGCCCGCGCGAAACGCAGGGGTATCCTCAATCGGGGAGACCACGCGAATGGCGCCGGATTCGCCGGAGACTTCAATGCCCAACCCGCCGAATTTACCCTGCGTCGTGACTTTTAAGTCATCCAAATCGCGCCCGTCTAAAAACGCCGAATGGGGGTCTAGCCCCTGAACCATGCCGTTGATCGCTTCGCGGATCAGTTTATCGTCGGGGACGGCATCCACATAGTTACTCTTGATTTTGCCGAATACCGCCGCCAAAAGCTGTAAGTCCTCATACGGAATCGTCGCTTTTTGCTCTTGATTAGCCACGGCAGAGAAATGGACACTGATTAAAATGCCCAAAAGCGCGCCCAACGCGATCAACCCACCTTTTTTAACAAAATTGCCCATAAGACACCTGAAATAATGAAACCTTGGAAAATACGTCAAAGAGACCTTTGCGAAGCAAAGTTGGCGAAAGACAAAATTGCCACCGTCAAATTCTTTGCAAAGGTCTCGGAAGTGACAAGTATAACGAGTTTATGAATGGGGGGGAATCGGGTGTCAGAGGTCAGGGATCAGAGGTCAGGGATCAGAGGTCAGGAATCAGAAACAGTCGCAAATGCGGTGTATCGAGTTGTGCGGAGAGGCTACATTTAACTCGTCACAAGCGGTCTCGACCCGCAATCCGGTTTGAAAGGTTCGGCAAAAAGTAGGTTTTCACTTTTTGCTGAATCCCTGATTCCTGACCTCTGATTCCTGAAACGTAGGAAATAGATGTGCCTGTTGTTTCACATCGAGGCGCGCGATGCACTTTTCCCGCAATGCTTTGCTAAGAACAACGCCCCTCCCTCTTTTTTTGCCGAATAAATATATTAACAATTTGTCTATCTTGTCATCAAACACAATACACACTCAAGCGTAAAACGTTGCGGTTATAAGTATTCGTCCCCTCTTCTTGGTTGGGTTGTTTGGGTAACAAACCCTAAATTTTCAAGTGTCTCATATTCGACAAAAACCGTGCCACAGACCTGCCGTTTATCAGAAAGCAATCAAATATAAAGACCTTATCGTTTATATTGTTGAAAAAATAAGAGCCGGAGATGGGTAAGGCATACATTATGCTTTGCATCTGACAAAATATAGACACGGCTTTAATGCTAATTATAAGAAGGACAATAATAATGACTACACAAAAAATCCCGAACACGCAGTTTTATAAAGCCAGAATTCTTTGTTTTGTGGGGGCTGTCCTCCTCTTCGTGCTGGCGCAATTCGGTTGCTCCGGCACACCGCGATCCTTAGATAAGGACGAATCGGTGATGTTCTTGCCGACCATGGCGCTTGCCGCCGATCACAATAAAGATGTCACCATCGACATTCATGCGTGGGTGTTTAAAGACAAAGATCCATCGGCGTTTGCGTCTGCCTTGTCGCAATATTTAGGGATCAAACTGGAAGAACAACCCGCAGAAAAAAAATCCATCTTTGCCGAACGCACAAAATACTTTAATGCGGAATCTCTCCAAAATAAACAGATCGCCGTTCGTATCGGAGACCAAGTTTATCCTTTGTCGATGACCGACATCAAAGGTCGCGCGCATGCAAAAATTAAAATTGATCCTCAATGGGTTGAGTGGGACAGCACCGGGTTGGGGCGCGTTTACTACACATTAGAAACACCCGGACACGCGGATTACGGTCTCAAACAATACGCATGGGTGTTGCCGCGCGAAGGCGTTTTTGTCGTCAGCGATGTAGAAGACGTGATCAAACATCCGTATTTTTTGCACAACATGCAACTTTTGCGTAATGCTTTTATTGAGCCTTTTGAAGCGGTCAACGGTGCGCCTGAACGGTATCGGGAAATGGCAAAAAACCATCGCGCGTTTTTTGTCTATTTATCCGTCTCGCCTTTGCCGCTTTATACCAGTTATTCAAATTTTTTGGATAAGGAAGCCTTCCCTCCCGGATACTTATATTTGCGCGAGACTTCGTTGTATCGTTCTGCCTTCCCTAAAGAAGGAGACATCATCGAACATAAAACGAACTTGCTCCACCGGCTCGCTAATGATTTTCCCGATCATCAATTTATTCTTTTGGGAGATTCCGAGCAATCCGACCCGGAAATATACGCGGATTTTGCGCGTCAATATCCTAAGCGTGTGATTCACATCAATATTCAAAATGTGACGGGGGATCACCGTGACGCCAAACGTTTTCAAAAAACGTTTTCCGGCGTTAAGCCTGAAGTGTGGACGCTGCAAGATTAAACGAAAGCTAAGGCTAGCTTCCGCCGAAAGGGTTTAGAGGTGTGGCAAGCATTCGTGGATTCAATACGGCAGGCAGAACGCCTGCCGTTCTTGTGAAGAGCGCGCGATTTACTCGCCCTTTTCCACCAAACTTCTGACCCCGGGTTCACGCTCCAACAGGATGGCTTTTAACCGAATTAAGGTGATCGCAATCGCGTAAAACCAATACGCAAACACCATGATTAAAAGCCCGGCCAACATCATAGAATCCATCGACGATTGGGTTGCCGTAATGGAGGCGCCTTGATGCAAGGTGTTCCACCATTTCACGGAAAAGTAAATAATCGGCACGTTGACCACGCCGACCAACGATAAAATTCCGCACGCTTTATCAGCGCGACGCGGATCATCAATGGCGTTTCTTAACGCGATCACACCCAAATATAAAAAGAGCAAGACAAGCTCGGAGGTCATCCGCGCGTCCCACGCCCAATACGTTCCCCACGTGGGCTTTCCCCAGAACGCGCCTGTCCAAAGTGCCGCTGCCGTCATCAACGCACCGGTGGGCGCAATGGATTGAGCCATCATCGACGAAAGTTTTGTATTGAATGTCAACGCCACCCCGCTCCAACACGCCATGACGACATATAAAAACATAGACATCCACGCGGCGGGCACATGAATAAATATAATTCGATAGGCGTCTTTTTGCGTGACATCAATCGGCGCAAAGTAAAGCCCGATGGCTAAACCGATCACCAAAAGTATCGTGGCCAAAACCGAAAAAATAAGAATCATCTTGCCCGCAAGCGGATAAAACTTTACCGGTGAAGCGTATTGAAATCCCATTAGGGTCTCCTTTAAAAAATCAATCCAGCGCGATTCGCGTCGCCGCCGAAATCGCAAACGGTGCGCCCAAAAGCGCGATCAAAAGCCCCGCGCCCAACAATGAAAAATTGGCGGAAACCTCCAAACCGCCACGCGCCACTTCAACCGCGCCCGCGCCGAAGATCAACACCGGCACGTAAAGCGGCAATACCAACAACGCCAGCAAACTGCCGCCGGCGCGTAAACCTAAAGTCAGCGCCGCGCCAATCGCGCCTAATAACGACAATATCGGCGAGCCGAGTAAAAGCCCTGCCATCAATGTTGTGATGACTTCCGGCTCAAGCCAATACTGTATGCTCAAAAGCGGGGCTAATAAGACAACCGGCAACCCGGAGGTGATCCAATGCGCCGCAACCTTGCCCAAAACCATGGCAGGCAACGGCAAAGGCGACATCGCCATTTGCTCTAACGTGCCGTCCGCAAAGTCGCTTGAAAAAAGTCTGGGCAACGATAAAAGGGAAGACAATAAAGCCGCCACCCATAAAACACCGGGACCCAATTGCATCAACAAGGTTTTGTCGGGCTGCATGGAAAGCGGAAAAAGTGCCACGATGATGATGTAAAACAAAATTTGAACGGCAAGCTCGGCTTTGGAGCGCATCGCAATCCGTAAATCCCGACGCACCGCCCACAAAAATGCGGACACCGCGCCGTCGAAAGCGTCGCGCGCGGGCTTCATGGTTAATAAAGTA
>JAIRPA010000152.1 GCA_031257235.1 Burkholderiales bacterium
CGGCAAAAAGTAGGGGTTTACTTTTTGCCGATCAGATCAATTCGTTGCCCGCGTCAAACGATCCGTCACGCCCTCCCATTCCGGCGCGTCGGGAACGGATTCGATTAAAAGAATGTCGGCGCGCGCAAAATCCAAGGTTCTTAACGCCGCGTACAAGCCGCGCGCGTATTCCTCCGCCGACATCGGCAAACGAATCACCCGCTCGGTGGCCTCCACGCGAAAAGGCGTATGCGCCCGCAACAAAAGCGCGACCCGCCTGCCCTTTAAACGCTCTTGCGCAATCGTTTTATCCAAGGCGCCGGCGGCCACGATGTGCGCGGGCGTTTGAGGAGCGTAATGAGACAACAAAGTGCCCGACGCGCGAGGCGTTGAGGCCAGATCGCCGGCGTGGGCAAGCGGGGCATTCAAGGCGGCTTCAATCTTGCCGCGCTCAATGGCGCCCGGTCGGATTAAAACGGGACGATCCAGCAACGCGACAATGGTGCTTTCGATGCCGTGTGTTGCCGCTCCCCCATCCAAAATCATCGCCGTTTCTTCGCCTAAATCATGCGCGACGTGTTGCGCGGACGTGGGCGAGACATGCCCGAAGCGGTTCGCCGACGGCGCGGCAATGCCATGCCCGCCCAAACGCGAAAACGCCTGCAATAATTTTTGCGCGACCGGATGCGAAGGAATGCGCACCCCGACGCTCTCTTGCCCGCCGGTGACGGCATCCGACACTTTGGGTTTTCGCCGCAAAATCAGCGTGAGCGCACCCGGCGAAAATCGTGAAAAAAGCGTCTCGGCTTCAGGCGTCATCTCCGCCCAAAACCCGGCGTCTTGAATACTTGCCACGTGGACGATCAAGGGATGATGGTGCGGGCGCTGTTTGGCAATAAAAATTTTTTCAACCGCAGCGGTGTTTTCCGCGTCCGCGCCCAAGCCATACACGGTTTCTGTCGGAAACGCGATGAGCTCGCCGGACTTCAATAAAGTTGCCGCTTTTTCTATGGCGATGTCGGTTGCGGATTCAATACGCGCTTTGCGCGCGGGAGGCATGTATTTCCGTTTTGTCGGCATTGGTATTTAGTAATAATAGTAATGAGTAATCGTTATTTTGTGAGGTTTTAAGGTGAAACGTAAGAAAGAGCCAAAGTATACGATTCCGGCGCGTTCATGGAGTCAAACACGATCAAAAGGTCGGTCTTATTCTCTCCGGGCACGCCCTGGTCAATCATGGCAGAAGACGGCAAATACTCTTCCGGTTTGAAATAGCGGCGCAACAATAATTGCCCGCGGGTATCGGTGGCTTCCAAGCGCAAAAACGGAAAGCCCACGGCACTTTTGGCGTTATTTTTAAGCGTGAACGTGAGGGTATAGCGATTTTCCTGCGTTTGAGAACGAATCAATTCATGGCTGGTAATCACCAATAATTTGTCTTTTAAAATTTGCGGATTTTTGTAAGGGCTCACCTGACATCCGACCACCCCACAGGCTTTGACCATGAAATCCCGTGTGACCGGCTGCAGGTAGGCGATTTGATCGTGATACAGGAAAACCACTTGCGCGACCAGCGCCAATAACGCCGCCGTACACGAAACCGTATAAAAAAGCGGACGCGCCCATGACGGAAAACCGCGTCTGTCCCACCATGTCTGCCTTTGAGTTTGGAGCACAATATCCATCGGCGAGTTGTCTTTGGCGGGGGCTTGCGCTTGAGCCTCTTTTAACGCTTCTCTTCTTTTGCGTTTGCGACGTTCTTTTTCCGTCTCCTCTTTGCGCGGCGTCTCTTTGCGCGACTTCTCGCCAACACGATCCGAAGCATTTTGCGAACGCTTGGCTAAATCGTCCTCACGCGGTTTGTCGGACGGCGCTTTGGGTTTTTCCTGCGGTTTTTCCTCAAGTTTTTCTTTTGGCTTTGCCTCCGGTTTTTCTTCCGCCTTTTCCTCCGGTTTTGCCTCAAGTTTTTCTTCGGGCAAGGTTGAGGTTTCGGGTTTCGTCAACTTTTCCAAGCCATAGCGCGGCGGCACCACGCGCTCGGCTTCTTTGGCCGCATGGGCGGTGGCTTTATCTAAAATGGCCGCCATTTTTTGTTCGGTTTGTTGCCGACGAGAAGGCTCTTGGGCGACGGGCTCAATCGGTTTGGGCTTGGCAATCTCCGCCTCTTGGGCAACGCGCATTAACTCCGACGCGCGACGCGCCATATCGGCGGCCGTTTTGGGAGGCTCTTGGGGTTTGGGAGTGGCAGGCGGCGTCTCCGCCCCGCGCGAACGATCTTGATAGTGATCAATTTTTGGACGCTCCGCAGGCGTGGGTTGAGGCGGCACATTAACCGGTGCGGGTGTTTTGATCGGCGGCGCGGCGGGTTTTGCGGCAGGCGCTATGGGTTTTGCCATCGTGGACAACGCGTGAGCGACCTCATCCCGAGACGACAAGTAATCGTGCCGCTTCACCACCGTGAAATCTTCCTGCCCGCCTTCGGCAAAATCACGCAAGGTCATCGTGTCGGTTTGCGAGGGTTCCATCCCCGGACCGGGCAATCGCCGACCTTTAAAGTTATACAAAGAGGCGTAAGCGTTGAAAATCAGCCGACAACGACCACAACGAACCTGCCCCTCACGCAGCTTCAACTGTTGAGCCGTGATGCGAAAGGTCGTTTTACACGCGGGACATCTTGTGTATTGTTGGGCGGTTTCTTCTGTCATCTTTTGGTGGGGTCAGAACCGATTCGGACTTCTGACCGTTAAATTCCCTAAAATATTCTCTTTCCTTCCAATAAAACCCATCCGTCTTCTTCCTGCCAAGCGAGCATATTAAACCATTCTTTGTAACGCGCCATGACTTCTTCTTTCTGGGAGGTCAAAATGCCGGACAACAGGATCGTACCGCCCGGTTTTGTCTTTTTGGCCAGAAGCGGCGCCAATAAGCACAAAGGGTTGGCCAGAATATTGGCAAGGGTTAAATCAAAGCGGTCGCCTTCCGGCAACCGATCCGGCAATAAGAATCGGGCGACAAGATGATTTTGCCGCGCGTTTTCATCCGACGCGATGATCGCCTGCGGATCAATATCCACGCCACACGCGGCATCTTTATCCGCCCCTAAGAGGCGTGCGGCTAAAAGCAGGATGCCCGAACCGCAACCGTAATCCAACACCGATAAACCTTGAGGCGGATGATCGCACAACCACCGCAAACAAAGCCGTGTGGTCGGGTGAGAGCCTGTGCCAAACGCAAGACCGGGGTCTAAGCGCAACACATACGCCGCGTCATCCGGCGGCTCGCACCACGTCGGCACGATAAAAAACGTGTCGGAAATCGGAATCACCGAAAACTGCGATTGGGTTTCGCGCACCCAATCGCGTTCAGGCAACAAAAAGGTTTCGACAATCGGCATCGTCAACCCGTAATCCTGCACGATGTCACGAAGTTGATCGGTGACGGTAAGCTCCTCCACGTCGGCGGGAAAAAGTGCTAAAACCAGCGCGTGATCCCAATATCGAATCGGCGGGGGCGCGTCTTGGTGCCCCGTGGGTTCCGGCTCGTTGTAGATCGGTGTTTCGTCCGGCGTTTGGGCGTTTTTGTCCGACAAATCGACCGAAAGCGCGCCCATCGACAAAAGCGCGTCGCTCAAAGGTTCGGCAAACGCGCTTTCTATCTCAAAACGAACGGCGGTATAAGCCATTCTAGTCACTGTCCGTTTTAAGCCGTTCTTCCAGATAATGGATCGAAAAATTGCCGCGCACGAAATTTTCATCCATCAACAACTGCTGGTGTAACGGAATATTGGTTTTGATCCCCTCGACCGCCATTTCAGACAGCGCGATGCGCATCCGCGCAATTGCCGATTCGCGCGTGTCTCCGTAGGTGATGATTTTGCCGATCATCGAATCATAATGAGGCGGCACAAAATACTGATTGTAGGCGTGAGAATCCACGCGAACGCCGGGGCCGCCCGGTGTATGGTAAAGCGTGATTTTGCCCGGAGAAGGAATAAACTTTTTGGGGTCTTCCGCGTTGATTCGGCACTCAATCGCGTGACCGCGAACGGTGATGTCGCGCTGACGGAACGTCAACTTGTGACCGGCGGCAATTTTGATTTGTTGCTGCACGATATCAACCCCGGTGATTTCTTCGGTCACCGGATGCTCCACTTGAACGCGCGTATTCATCTCGATGAAGAAAAACTCGCCGTCCTGATACAAAAACTCAAACGTCCCCGCGCCGCGATACCCGATTTTTCGGCAGGCATCCGCGCAACGCTCGCCGATTTTGACCAAAGTGCGTTCGGGAATGTTGATCGGCGGGGCTTCCTCAAGAATTTTTTGGTGACGCCGCTGAAGCGAGCAATCACGCGCCGAAAGCCATACGGCGTTTTTAAATTGATCGGCTAAAACCTGAATCTCAATGTGGCGCGGCGTGGCCAAAAACCGCTCGATATAAACCGTCGGATTGCCAAAAGCGTTTTGCGCCTCCGTGCGCGTCAACGTGACTGCCGATAAAAGCGCGGCTTCGGTGTTGACCACGCGCATCCCGCGCCCGCCGCCGCCGCCGGCAGACTTGATGATGACGGGATACCCGACCGCCTTGGCGATTTTTAAGATTTCATGCGGATCATCCGGCAACGCGCCTTCCGAACCCGGCACACACGGCACGCCGGCTTTTTGCATCACCGCTTTGGCGTTGACTTTATCGCCCATCAAGCGAATGGTTTCCGGTTTGGGACCAATGAACACAAACCCGGACGATTCGACCTTTTCCGCAAAATCGGCGTTTTCGGACAAAAACCCGTACCCGGGATGAATGGCTTGTGAGTCGGTGACTTCTGCCGCGGCAATGATGGCCGGAATGTTTAAGTAACTCTGCGCGGAAGGCGCGGGCCCGATACACACGGATTCATCTGCCAAACGCACATATTTCGTATCTTTGTCGGCTTCCGAATGCGCGACCACCGTTTTGATGCCCAACTCACGGCACGCACGCTGAATGCGTAACGCAATCTCGCCGCGGTTGGCGATCAAAACCTTATCAAACATAGGAAGAGTTTTATGAGTAGCCACGTGAAATTCCTAAGGATCGTTTTGCCGCGCTCTTAAAGAAACGCGGCAAATGATGATTTATTCAATGATAAAAAGCGGCTGAGCGAATTCGACGGCTTCGCCGTTCTCAACCAACACGGCTTTGACGACACCGGCACGATCTGCGGTGATTTCGTTCATCAGTTTCATCGCCTCGATGATGCACAAAGCGTCCCCGTCTTTGACGACAGAGCCGACTTCAACAAAGGGCGGCGCGCCGGGGGAAGGTGAGCGGTAAAACGTTCCCACCATGGGGCTTGTGATGGGATGACCGGAAATCTCCGGTTTTTCGTCCACCGGCGCGCTTGCCGCTGCCGGGGCTGCCACGGGAAGCGGCGCGGCGGCAACAGGCTGTGCCGCAAAGGGAGAGGCAACCGTCGGCGCCAACGTGGCGCGGGTAATCCGAACCCTTTCTTCGCCTTCTTCAATTTCCAACTCGGCAATGCCGGAGGATTCAACCAAATCAATCAGAGTTTTTAGTTTGCGTAAATCCATGATTATTGACCTTTAATAAACAAAACACGCAGTCGATGTCCCGAAATGCCTCTTCGTTAAGAAGAGACCGCGGAAAATCCTCGATGTTTGTTTGATTTTTTGGCGGGGATTTTAGACACAACCCAACTGACTACCGTTATTTGAAAGAGTTTTGACAAAAGCACACTCCGTTTAAAAACACATATCTTGCGCGAATTTAGCGTAACTTCAGCTAACTTTTAAGATCACGAACCCCGAAA
>JAIRPA010000155.1 GCA_031257235.1 Burkholderiales bacterium
CGGCAAAAAGGACTACTTTTTGCCGTCGAGGTTGGCGTCTCCCATCACCGCATTTAACGCGGTCATCATCGAGGATTGGATGCGGTCTAAGGCTTCTTTGTTGTCCGCTTCAAAGCGCAACACAATGGAAGGCGTGGTGTTGGAAGGACGCGCCAGCCCGAAACCGTCGGCAAATTCAACTCTTAGCCCGTCAATGGTGATGAGCTTTTCCGCGTCGGGAAAGGATGCCGTTTCTTTTAATCGCGCGCTGATCGCGTGTTGATCGCCTTCCTGCCGGCAAGGCAGGGTTAATTCAGGCGTGGACACCGCATTGGGCAAGTTTCGCAAAACTTGGGCGGGATTTTTGACTTTCGATAAAATTTCCAAAAGGCGAGCGCCGGAATAAAGAGCATCGTCAAACCCATACCAACGTTCGGCAAAAAACACATGACCGCTCATTTCGCCCGCCAACGCCGCGCCGGTCTCTTTCATCTTTGCCTTCACAAGAGAATGCCCGGTTTTCCACATGAGCGGCGTGCCGCCGTGTTTTGAAATCCACGGCGACAACAAGCGCGTGGATTTAATGTCGTAAATAATGGTGGCGTGGGGCACGCGGGACAACACGTCTTGGGCAAACAACATCAATTGCCGATCCGGGTAAATAATCTCGCCGTCGGGCGTGACCACGCCTAAGCGATCTCCGTCTCCGTCAAAAGCAAACCCCAATTCGGCATCGCCGGATTTGAGCGCGTCAATCAGCGCGCTTAGGTTTTCGGGCTTGGAAGGATCGGGATGGTGATTCGGAAAATGTCCGTTGACTTCGCAAAACAAAGGCGTCACCGAAGCCCCCAGCCTTCTATAGAGCTCCGGCGCAAACGCACCCGCCACCCCGTTGCCGGCGTCCACAATGATTTTCATGGGACGCACCGGTTTGACATCGTCGGCGATGCGGTCAAAATACATCGAGGCGATGTCTTTTTGCGTGACCCGCCCGCGCGGCGCGGAAATAAGATCATCCGTTTCGATCATGTGTTTGAGCGAGAGAATCGCCTCACCCGACAACGTATTGCCGGCGATCACCATTTTTAATCCGTTATAGTTTGAGGGATTATGAGAGCCGGTCACGGCGACACAACAATGCGTCTCAAGCGCATACGCCGCAAAGTAAGTCATCGGCGTTGCCGCCAAGCCTAAATCAATCGCATTCGCGCCCGTGCTGACAATGCCGTCAATCAGCGCGTTTAAAAGAGACTCCCCCGATAAACGCCCGTCCCTCCCGACGGCAATCGTATGATGGTTTTGACGCAGTGCCATGGTGCCCAAGGCTTTACCGATGGCGTGAACAATTTCTTCCGTTAATGATTGACCGACGATTCCGCGAATATCGTAGGCTTTGAAAATCTCCGATGGGACAAACATCATGTTACCTTTTGAAAAAATTTTGATTATTGATATCAGTCGTTATTGATCATGTGATGCCCTTAACGCAAAACAGCATGCTTTGCGCCGATAGGGATTACTTGGATGCATTCATATTGGCAACCCGTTTAAGATAGGCTTCACGCGCAATGGCGCAATCGTTTAAAAAAGGTTTTAATTCATTCAAACGTAAGGCTTGCGGACCATCCACCAGCGCTTTTTCGGGGAAGGGGTGAAAATCCACCAAGACCATGTTCGCGCCCGCAATAATGCCTTGCGCCGCCACATGAAAAACATCCAAAATGCCGTCCGGCGAGACGGCGCGTGTGCCGACCGAATGCGAAGGATCAATACAGACCGGCATGTGGGTCAGGCGTTTGACGGAAGGCACGTGCGAGAAATCCACAAAGTTTCGATGCGGGTCTCCCATATTGGTTTTCATGCCGCGCAAACAAAAAATAACGTTTCGATTTCCTTCAGAGGCTAAGTATTCCGCCGCATTCAAAGATTCATCAAGCGTGATACCAAACCCGCGCTTGATTAACACGGGAAACGTGTGTTGTCGCCCGACAAATTTAAGCAACTCAAAGTTTTGCGTGTTTCGGGTGCCGATTTGCAACATCACGCCGGTAGGGTTGCCGGTTTGCTTCAACGCCTCTTCAATTTCGGCGATGTGCGATTCATGCGTGATTTCCATCGCAATGACTTTAATGCCGTATTTGCCCGCCAGCTCAAACACATAAGGCAGACAGTTTTTGCCGTGCCCCTGAAACGCATACGGATTGGTGCGCGGTTTGTACGCGCCCATTCTTGTGCAGACTTGCCCCTGTTCGGCTAAAGCGCGCATCATGGCTTCCACCGATTCGCGGGAATCCACCGCGCAAAGCCCGGCGAACACATGAAAAGTATCTTGCCCAAAGCGAATGCCGTTATAAGTAAACGACCACGTGCGAACGTCGTTTTCTTTGTGTCTTCCCAAAATACGGTAAGGTTCGGAGACGCGCACCACTTTTTCAACACAGGGGAGTTGTCCGACCACGTCCGCGCTTAAACCTGCCGTGGTGCCGATCAAATAGATTTCGGTTAAGGTGACTTCCGCGCCGGCGACGCGGTGGACGCGGTATTGGATGCCGGAAAGCCGATCCAAACGCGAGATCAATTCTTGATAGGCGGGACTTTCTTCTTGAGTGTTAGGCGACAATACTAAAATCATGGCAAACCTTTCAAAGCGCGTAAAAGAAGTAAATTCTAACAGAATGACGGCATTAAGGCTTAAGGGTTTCGGGGGTCAGGGATCAGAGGTCAGGGATCAGGGATCAGAGCGTCATCATTCTGCGCGAAGGCACGAAGTGCCGAAGTCGCAGAATCTAGCCCGCCGTTCCTACAAAAAATCATCAGGGTCTCCCCGTACTTTTTTGCTAATTCCTACCGGCAAAAAGTAGGGGTTTACTTTTTGCCG
>JAIRPA010000162.1 GCA_031257235.1 Burkholderiales bacterium
AGGCAAAAAGATTCCGCCATGCAATCTTAACCGACAAATTTTGTGTAAATTGTCGTATATGAAACCTTTGTTCATGCTTTTAGTCTCCACTAACTTTGCGAAGCAAAGTTGGTGGAGACCAAAAACACTACAAAGGCAATCTAAATCAACATTTGGAGGTGGAAACTTTTAGTCTCCACTAACTTTGCGAAGCAAAGTTGGTGGAGACCAAAAACACTACAAAGGCAATCTAAAGGTTGACGAAGGTTGAATATGAAACCTTTGTTCATGCGGACGAGAAGTTTTGCAAAGATCAGACCGAAGGTCTTGCAAGAGTTTAAGACCTCGTTATAATGCTCGCGCGAAGTAAGCCAGACTGCCGCTTTTTTAAAGAAAAGAGGAAAGTCCGGGCTCCACAGAGCGGGGTGACGGGTAACGCCCGTCCGCCATACGTTGCGGATACCCGCAACCAAAGCGAGGAATAGGACCACAGAGACGAGTCGCCGCATAGCGGCGGGTGAAACGCGGCAACCTCCACCCGGAGCAACGCAAATAGCAGATGATGACGCGGCTCGCGTAGTCTGCGGGTAAGCGGCTTGAGCCATACAGTGATGTATCGCCCAGATGAATGGCAGTCACGTGACAAACCGTCACGACAGAACCCGGCTTATCGGCTTGCTTCGCCCTTTTTTCTCAAAAAGGGTTGAATGAAATCCTCAAAAACCCCCTCCCACGTCGGCGGCGCGGACTTCGCCAAGGTGTCAAAAAATAAGCGCGACGATAAAACGGCATTGGGGGGGCGGGGAGCATAGTCGGGACAAGATTGCGAATAAGTCGGCGTATCCACCCCGATGATCGCTTGAGGGGCGTATTGAGGCAACGCGTTAAAGATGGCGCGCGCAAAGTCTAACCAAGACGCGCGTCCTACCGCCGACAAATGATAAATCCCCGAAGACGCTTTTAACTTTTCCATCGGTAAGGATAATAATTCGACGGTTTTCTCCGCGACCCAAGCGGCACTGTTGGGCGTTCCGAATTGATCGTTGACCACCTTTAACGGGGATAAGGTTGACGCTTGCGCCAACATCGACAAAAAAAAGTTTCTACCCCGTTGGCTGTAAATTCTGCTTGTCCGCAAAATCAAATGGGGTCCTCCGATCGCACGAATGGCGTCTTCCCCTTTTTTTTTGGAGACTCCGTAACTATTGGGCGGGTGCGCCGTGTCTTTTTCCGTGTACGCGTGGGTTGCACGTCCGTCAAAAACATAGTCGGTGGAATAGTGAATGAACAACGCGCCGATCTTTCGCGCTTCTTCCGCAATCACCCCTACCGCTTGGTGATTGACGGCATCCGCGCGTTCGGGGGTTTGCTCGGCATCGTCCACGCGGGTAAACGCCGCGGCGTTGATGATCACGTCGGGACGCTTGTCACGCAAGGTCGCGCAAACAGCGTCGTGACGGGTCAGATCAAGGGTGGCTCGCGTGGTTGCCGTTAAAGTGACAAGCGGGAGCGACGACATTTCCCGCCGGCGGGTCAGTCTTTCTTGAAGGGCGGCGCCGATTTGTCCTGTCGCGCCGGTCAAAAGAATGTGCATGTTCGTTGAGACCCCTGCCCCTCGATTTCATCAGGGGGGAAAAGTCTTTTTTATCTCGAAAAAAACGATTTCATTTTTTCAACCCAGCTTTTTGCCTTAGGGCTGTGTCGTTCGGGATGCTCTTTTAAAATGTCGTCAAACTCACGCAACAACTCTTTTTGTCGGGGCGTGAGTTTTTGCGGCGTTTCCACCACCACGTGGCAGAAAAGATCGCCCGTCATCGACCCACGCAAGGGTTTGATGCCCTTTTCTTTGAGGCGAAACACCTGACCGGTTTGCGTCTCCGCCGGAATTTTAATGCCGGTATGCCCTTCCAGCGTGGGCACATCCAATTCTCCGCCCAACGCCGCCATCGCAAAACTAATCGGCATCTCGCAGTGTAAGTCCGCGCCTTCGCGCTGAAAAATCTCGTGTTGTTTTAAATAAATCACCACGTATAAGTCGCCCGGAGGCCCGCCGTTGACCCCGGCGTCGCCCTCCCCGGATAAGCGAATTTGATCTTCGGTATCCACCCCCGCCGGAATTTTGACCGTCAGTGTTTTGGTGTCTTTGGTTCTGCCCAATCCGTGACACGAAGGACACGGAGAGGAAACCGTTTTGCCTTGACCGCGACACTTGGGGCACGTTTGCTGCATCGTAAAAAAGCCCTGCGAAATGCGCACTTCGCCATGACCTTTACACGTCGAGCAGACCTCCGGCTCTGTTCCGGGTTTCGCGCCGCTTCCGTGGCAGGTCTCGCAGGTTTTTTGCGTCGGCACGCGAATCTTGACTTCCACACCGCGCGCGGCATCTTCCAACGAAATCTGAAGGTTATAGCGCACATCCGCGCCGCGATAAACCGCGCTTCTGCCACGCCCGCCACCTCGTCCGCCGCTGAAAATATCGTTGAACATATCCCCGAAGACTTCGGAAAAATTGCCAAAACCCGCCGCGCCGCCCGCGCCAAAACCGCCCCCCATGTTGGGGTTGACGCCCGCGTGACCGAACTGATCGTAAGCCGCGCGCTTTTGCGCGTCGCTTAAAATCTCATACGCTTCTTTGATGCTTTTAAATTTTTCTTCGGCGGTTTTATCGTTGGGGTTTCTGTCGGGATGATATTTCATCGCAAGTTTGCGATACGCTTTTTTAATATCTTCATCCGTCGCGTCTCGCGCCACGCCTAATGTTTCGTAAAAATCCGCCTTTGAATCCGTCTTTGACATTGTTTATTCCTTGTCGCCGCGATGGTGTCGCTTGGGGGGGGTTAAAGCCCACCGAACTTAAAATAGTTTGACTCTCTTGATCCCTCAAATGGCATTGCTTTGGCTTATCGCGGCAAGGGGCGCAACCCTAGCGCCCCTATTCCCCTCAAACAAAAACAATGCTGCTGAAGCCTATAGCCGTTATTTTTTGTCTTTATGGTCTTCGGTAAATTCCGCGTCCACGACTTGCGCACCGTCCGCGCCGGAGGAAGCGTTATTGCCCCCCTCCGCCCCTTCTTTCTGCGCCGCCGCTGCCGCCTGAACCGCCGCGTACATCGCCTCGCCCAACTTTTGCGACGATGTTGCCAAGGCTTCCGATTTTGCCTCAAGCGTTTCTTTGGACGCGTTTTTATCTTTCAAGGTTTCTTCCGCGTCTTTCAAGGCTTCTTCAATCTTGGCTTTTTCTTCCGCGCTGACTTTATCGCCGTATTCGGTCAAGGATTTTTTCACACTGTGAACCAATCCGTCCAACCCGTTGCGCGCCTGAACCGCTTCCATCAGTTTCTTGTCTTCGTCGGCATGCGCCTCGGCATCTTTGACCATACGATCCACTTCATCGTCAGACAACCCGGAGTTTGCCTTGATGGTGATCTTGTTTTCTTTGCCGGTGGCTTTATCTTTCGCCGACACATGCAAAATCCCGTTTGCGTCAATATCGAACGTGACTTCGATTTGCGGCACGCCGCGCGGCGCGGGCGGAATCCCTTCAAGATTGAATTGCCCCAAGCTCTTGTTGCCGGACGCCATGTCGCGCTCGCCTTGCAACACATGAACCGTCACCGCGCTTTGGCTGTCGTCCGCCGTGGAGAAAACCTGCGAGGCTTTGGTCGGGATGGTCGTATTTTTTTGGATCAGCTTGGTCATCACGCCGCCTAAGGTTTCAATACCCAAAGAAAGCGGGGTCACGTCCAACAACAACACGTCGTGACGGTCTCCCGACAACACCGACCCTTGAACCGCCGCGCCGACCGCTACCGCTTCGTCCGGGTTCACGTCTTTTCTGGGCTCTTTGCCGAAAAACTCTTTGACCTTCTCCTGCACCTTCGGCATCCGGGTCATCCCGCCGACCAAGATCACGTCGCCGATGTCGGCAAGTTTGATGCCCGCATCTTTGATGGCGGTGCGACAGGGCGCGATGGTGCGTTCCACCAAATCTTCAACGAGGGCTTCAAACTTCGCGCGCGTGATTTTCATCAACAAGTGCTTAGGACCGGAGGCATCCGCCGTGATGTAAGGCAGATTGATTTCCGTTTGTTGTGAGCTCGATAATTCGATTTTGGCTTTTTCTGCCGCTTCTTTTAAACGTTGTAATGCCAACACGTCGTTTTTTAAATCCGCGCCGCTTTCCTTTTTAAACTCCGTCACGATGTAGTCAATCAAACGCTGATCGAAATCTTCACCGCCTAAGAAAGTATCGCCGTTCGTGGACAACACTTCAAATTGATGTTCGCCGTCAATCTCGGCGATTTCTATCACCGAAATATCAAAGGTGCCGCCGCCTAAGTCATAGACCGCGATTTTGCGATCGCCCTCTTTTTTATCCAAGCCGAACGCCAGCGCCGCCGCCGTCGGTTCGTTGATGATTCTTTTCACGTCAAGACCGGCAATCTTTCCGGCATCTTTGGTGGCTTGACGTTGGCTGTCGTTAAAGTACGCGGGAACGGTAATCACCGCTTCTTTGACCTCTTCGCCCAAATAATCTTCGGCGGTTTTTTTCATCTTGCGCAACACTTCCGCCGAAATTTGCGGAGGCGCCATTTTCTTGCCGCGAACGGACACCCAAGCGTCTCCGTTGTCGTTTTTCGTGATTTCAAACGGCATTAAGTCAATATCTTTTTGGACCTCTTTTTCTTCAAAGCGACGCCCGATCAACCGTTTGATCGCGTACAAGGTGTTTTTGGGATTGGTCACCGCCTGACGTTTGGCGGGCGCACCGGTTAATATTTCGCCGTCTTCCATGTAGGCAACAATCGAAGGCGTCGTCCGCGCGCCTTCCGAGTTTTCAATCACTTTGGTTTGCCCACCCTCGACAATCGCCACACAGCTGTTGGTGGTGCCTAAGTCAATACCGATAATTTTGCTCATTTCATAGCTCCTTATTAAAAAATCGTCCGATGCCGGACACCGATTGTTCCCTAAATGGGGGGAAGACTTGGAAATTCAAGCGTTGTCGGCAAAAAAAAGAACACCCAAGCACAAACGTTGGGACGCGCCGGGGTTTGGGCGAAATGGAGAGGTTTTGGAAAGGTTTTTGTGGGATAAACGGCGAACATGCAAAGATCAAAGGTCAAAACAGTGACACCACCATAGATAGTCGTCCGCTACGATAAAAAATCAACGGAATCGGTACATTTCCTGCTTTACATGGAAAAAACAACTAGAAAGACGGAAATGTTCATTAAACTTTCAGGAAAAAGCGCGGCGATTTTGATCGCATTCGGCTTGTTGTTGTTTGTGACCTTAGTGGCATTGGACATGCCGCGCTTAGGCTATTTGGTCGTCACCTTATCGGTCATCCCGATGGTGTTGTACGTCATGGGCGTTTTGGGCGAACTCGAAGAAGAACAAGCGATAGATGTTGACGATGAGGCGCAGAACGAATAATACGTGGGCTCGCCCAAAAGTGAAACGGCGGTGTGGATTCTGCGACTTCGGCGCGACGCGCCTTGCGCTTAAATGACGGTGTTTCTGATTCCTGATGGGTTCGGCAAAAAGTAAAACCCTACTTTTTGCCGGTTTGAATTTCCAAAAAATCACAGGGAGACCCTGATGATTTTTTGTAGGAACGGCGTTTCTGATTCCTGACTTCTGATTCCTGAAACCCTGATACCTGACCTCTGATCCCTGAAACGCAAAAAAGGATCAGGCGTTGCCTGTCCTTTTGGGGTGACTTCAACCCGGCAAAAAGTACCCCTTTTTGCCGAATCAATAAGAACAGTCGCTTGACAAGACCTCGCCCGCGGTCAAGAATTTAAACCCTTACAAAACACCTTCAATGGCTCACCTCCAAAACACCATGACCACGTTTAATTTTAAATCCCGCTTCAAAGCATTCTTAGTTCATTTGATTTTTTCTTGCGTCATCGCGCTTTTTTCGCTGTGGGTGATTTTTTCTTTGTGGTATCCGGGGATTTTTGCTGACGCCTTAGGCGGTTTTAAACTGTTTTTTTTGGTCGTGGGTTGTGATGTTGTCGTCGGTCCCACCTTGATGTTCGTGATTTTCAACACCAAAAAACCCCGCGCGGAATTGGTTCGTGATATTTCCATCATCGCCCTATTTCAATTGATCGCCTTGGGCTACGGGATGCACGTCGTGGCAGAGTCGCGTCCGGTCTATGCGGTGTTTGTCAAAGATCAAATCGAAGTGGTCACCGCCATTGAGCTCGATGATAAAAGTTTTGAAGGGCTGACCGAAAAAACAGAACCTTATAAAAAACTCCCTTGGACGGGGATCCGTTACGTGTCAATTAACCGCCCCGAATCCGCAGAAGAACGAAGCGAAGTCTTGTTATCCTCCGTGTTTGAAGGGCGAGACTACCCGTTATGGTTGCGCTACTACCAACCCTATGAAGCGGCAACCGACGCCATTATTGCGGCCATCAAGCCCTTAGACGAATTTCAACGTGCGGTGGACAATCTCCCGCATGAAAAACAATTATTCGATAACGCCGTTGCCGCCACCCAACTTCCGCCGGATCGCTTAGGCTGGTTGTTGGTCAAACATCGTTTTGGGTTTTGCACGGCACTGATGGATAAACAAACCGGCAAAGTGGCCACCTATGTTTTATTGGATGCTTATGATCTTATCGAAAAACAGCACGGCGCACCCGTCAAAGATGAACCTAAGGAAGAACCTCAAGATAAACCCCAAGATAAACCCCAACCCTAATCGTTAAAGGGAGCCGGGGTCAGGGCTTTTCTTGGGTTTGCGTCATGTATTCGCGCTGACGCAAAATGAACTCTTGGGTGCTGTCGATGCCGCGCTGTGACAACATAAAATTGCGTACCGCCGCCTCAACCAGCACCGCAAGGTTGCGCCCTGCCGCCACCGGAATCGTCACTTTGCGAATCGGCACGTCCAATAGGGTTTCATAAGTGTTTTCGTTGGGCAGGCGTTCGATCTGCGCGAACGACGTTTCACTGCATTTTTCCAAATGGACAATCAAGCGCAATAATTTGCGCGGACGAATCGCCGTTTCGCCAAACATGGTGCGAATATTTAATATCCCGATACCGCGAACTTCAAGAAAGTCGCTCAACATCGCGGGACACCGCCCTTCAAGCGTATCCGGCGAAATGCGATGCAGCTCCACCATATCGTCCGCCACCAATGCGTTGCCGCGCGTGATCAATTCAAGAGCCAACTCGCTTTTTCCGATGGCCGATTCTCCGGTGATCAACACGCCCATTTCCAACACATCCAGCAAAACCCCGTGCACCGACACCGTTTCGGCAAGCGTGCGTAAGAGGTAAAGCCGCAACACGTCCACCACATAGGGCGAATGGTGTTTGGAAACCATCAACGGAATACGGCGCAAATCGCAATGCTCGGTCAAAATGGGGAGAGCTTCCGGGCTGTTGCAAAGCACAATCGCCGATAAGTTTTCGTGAGCAAAAAGTTTCTCGACAAAATGAACGCGCTGATTTTCGGGCAGGGAAAAAAGATACGCCGTTTCCGCAATCCCAAAAACTTGGATGTGAAAGGTATGAATTAAATTCAAATGCCCGATTAAGCTGGTGGTCGGCAGGGGAATTTTATCGGCGGCTAATTCACGATCGCCGCCACTCTTGCCGGCCACCCACTCCAAACGAAGAATCGTGCGGTTATCTTTAAAAAGCTGTTCAATGGTGACGGTTCGGCTCATGGATTTTGGTGTGAAAGGTCAAATACCCGCAAAGATCGCTTGCGTGTGGGAAGTCTATCAGGATTCAGGGATCAGGGGATCAGGGATCAGAAGGTTCGGCAAAAAGTAGGTTTTTACTTTTTGCCGAATAAAAAAAGCCCCCTTTATAAAAGGGGGTGACTGCGAAGCAGTCGGGGGTTTGCATCATTCGCCGTTCCTGCAAAAAATCGTCGGGGTCCCCCCGCGATTTTTTGGAAATACAAACCGGCAAAAAGTAATACTTTTTGCCGAATAAAAATAAAAGGGGGTGGCAGGCGAAGCCTGACGGGGGTTTGCATCATTCGCCGTTCCCGCAAAAAAGTATCCGGCTTTGCCGGTATTTTTTTGCTGACTTCAACCGGCAAAAAGTAGGTTTTTACTTTTTGCCGCCCCCCCCCCTGACCCGCAATGAAAAAAACCGCCGGGGGACCACGGCGGTTTTATGGTGTTTGGCAAAACACCGATCAAACCATGAGGTTTAGAACGTGTGTTTCATGCCGACGCCGAACGTCGATTCGTTTCTGTGATCGCCATCCGCATTGGCTTTTTTGTCGTACTGCACAAAGCCTGCCGCGCCATAAACAAACGTGCGTTTGGAGAGCGCGTAATCCGCGCCCAACACGAACTGGGTATAGCCGATGTTTTCTTTGTGACCGTTGACTTTGGGGTCTAAGCCCAACGCGATGGAAGCACGCGGCGTCCAATTGCCCATTTCGTAGGTCGCCGTGACTGCAAATTCGTTCGTTTCGACTTTGCCGCCGAAGACGGAATCACGACTCCAAACCGAGTCTTGAGCGTATTGTTTGGAATATTGGTACGCGCCGATGATCGACAATTGGCTTTGATAGCCGCCTTCGATACGGGCATAGTAACCGTTGTGTTCGCCGTCTTGTTTCTTGGAATAAACCAAACCGGCTTTACCGAAAAAGCCGCTGTTTTCGTAGCCCAAGCCCAAGCCATACGTCCAGTTGCGGTCTTTGGTTTCATCCAAGCTCACCAACGCCGAGAAATCAAAACCGGAAATCGACGGGGAATCATAGCGAACCGTGTTGTTATAACGACCGTCAAAGCGGGTCATGATGCCCAAACCCGAAACGCCGGAAGGCGCGTAGGTCCACGAATCCATCGTTTCCATGTCGCTGTTCAAATAGCTGGACAAACGACCCAAACGCACGGTACCCCAGCTGCCTTTCACGCCCAAATAGGTGTCGCGCGTGGCAAGCGTGCCTTTGCCGAGGTCAGCTTCAATGGCTTGTTCGATTTGCCAAATCGCGGACAAACCGTTGCCCAAGTCTTCCGAGCCTCTTAAACCGAAAAGCGAGGTGGTGTCGTCAATACGTTCTACCGAACGACCGCCTTGAACACCGTTTAACGCGCGGTTGGCAAAAACGCCCAGCTCGATTTCGCCGTACAGCGAAACATTGCTTTGTTGCGCAAAGGTGATTGTCGGGAAAAGAGCTGCCGCTCCTAAAACCATCCATTTCTTCATGAAAATCTCCAATAAATAAAAGAAGTGTTACGAAAAATCTTGCGGGACTGCCCGATCGAAACGCCGGCTCGTCTTAAAACGTACAGTCATACGTTACATCGCGTGACACAAAAAGCCTTGTTTAAACTCTTTTTGCCCGGATTATTCGCAAGAATCCGTCAATGTACGCTCGTTTTTGACTTCAATCAAGAATTTTTGACCATTTGATCGCGCGCCCGTCTGCGTTTTTTGCATAAATCAAACACATCCGAAAAAAGGCGGGGTTTTGGCGTATCCGGTGTTACATGAATCAGGGATCAGAGGTCAGGAATCAGAGATTCGGCAAAAAATGGAACATTTTTTGCCGAACGCTGAATTATTTCGTAAAGCGCGTCGATGAATGCCGGAGAGTCGTTTAAAGAAGGGATCACGCAAAGTTCGCCGCCGCCTTGCCGAATGAATTGCCCGCGTTCCGTCATGGCTATTTCTTCAAGCGTTTCTAAGCAATCCGACACAAACGAAGGACACACCACGTCCACGCGCTGTTTTTTTTCGGCGGCAAATTTTGCCAAAACCTCGGTGGTGTACGGTTCAAGCCAGCGTGTTTTGCCGAAGCGCGATTGAAACGAAAGCGTCCAAAAATCATCGGATAGCGAAAGCGCGCGGGTGAGATATTCGGCGGTTTTGACACAGCTTGGGTAATAAGGATCGCCGTCGGCAATGGATTGATGCGGCGCGCCGTGAAACGAAATCAGCAAGTGTTCAGGGCGACCGTTTTTCTGCCAAAACGCGTCGACGTGTCGGGCAAGCGCGTTGATGTAGGCAGGGTGATCGTAAAAATGATGAATCGTCTTCATCGCGGGCACGTTGCGCGTTCGCAAAAAATAACGAGACACGGCATCAAAAACACTGCCGGAAGTGCCCGACGAATATTGCGGATAAAGCGGCAAGACAATAAGTTCGGTCACGCCTTCGTCCAAGAGCGCGTCAAGGGCTAAAGGAATGGAAGGATTGCCGTAACGCATCGCGCATTTGACGAGGATGTCGCCTTCTTTGAACGAAGCCTTCGCCGCGTCGGCATGAAACCGCTTTTGCAAAGCGGCGCATTGGTTTTGAGTGTGGATCAAAAGCGGTGAGCCTTGATCCGTCCAGATTTTTTGGTATTTTTCGGCAGAGCGCGGCGAGCGAAACGGCAAAATCACACCGTATAAAATCGGCCACCACAACGCGCGAGGCAACTCAATGACGCGACGATCCCCCAAAAACGCGCGCAAGTAGCGCGACACATAAAGAGGCGTCGGCGCGTCCGGGGTGCCGAGATTGACCAACAACACGCCGATTTTGGACGCGGACGGAATCGAACGAGGGACAAAAAAACTCATACGTGTGTCGGGGGGCGTTATCGTTTTTGAGAAAGCGCGCCGGACAAAAGTTTGGCGGTGACATCCACGATCGGGATCACGCGCTCATACGCCATTCGTGTGGGACCGATCACGCCGACCGTGCCCAACAATTCTCCGTCAACCTGATAGGGCGCCGTGATCACGCTGCACTCGTCAAGCGGAGAAACGCCCGATTCCGCGCCGATGTAAATCTGCATTCCGTCTGCTTTTTGCGCGGCGTCCAAAAGATGAACGAGCGACGTTTTTTGCTCAAACGCGGAAAACAAATGGCGCAGGTGTTCCATTTTATCGGTCAAATCTTCGCTTTGCAGTAAGTTGCTTTCGCCGACAATCACGGCTTCGGTGTGGGTCATTGCTTTTTCGCTGATGTCGATGGCGGAGGTCATCAATGAGGCGATGTCTTGACGCAAGGTTTTTAATTCTTCGGCAAGGCGTTCACGAATGGCGGCCACCGGCATTCCGACAAAATGCGAATTAAAAAGACGGGACGCCGCCCCGAGTTCTTCATCCGTGAAACGATGCCGCGTTTCCAAAATGCGATTCTGAACATCGCCTTCGGGAGAGACGACGATCAACAAAATACGCTCGTCGGACAAGCGCAAAAATTCTAAATGCCGAAATAACACTTCTTTGCGTTTGGGCGTCAACACAATGCCCGCAAAGCGCGACAAGCGCGACAACAACGTGGCGGCGTTGGCAACCAGCTGTTGAGGACGCGCGTCGGTATTGATCTCAAGCTCCAAGCGTTCAATGTCGCGCCGCGCCATCGGCTCGACCACCATCAAGCTGTCCACAAAAAAACGATACCCGCGGGAAGTCGGCACGCGACCGGCGGAGGTGTGCGGGCTTTCAATAAAGCCCATGTCTTCTAAGTCCGCCATGATGTTGCGCACGGACGCGGGGGATAAATCCAACCCCGATTGACGCGACAACACGCGCGACCCGACCGGTTGCCCTTCGGCAATATAAAGGTCAATCAGCGTTTTGAGTAAATGCGTGGCACGAGGTTCTAACATGAGGGCTATTCTAGCAGAAGGGGAGTGTTCGGCAAAAAGTGAACCCCTACACTCGCGGGTTCGGCAAAAAGTAAACCCCTACTTTTTGCCGGTTGGAATTTCCAAAAAAGGA
>JAIRPA010000171.1 GCA_031257235.1 Burkholderiales bacterium
TTAACACGCTGATGGCGCAATTGATCTTCGTATACGCCTCTCCTGAGGCGATTTGGCTCGTCAATAACCTTGCGTTGTAATACTGCATCCGCTTCCAAATAGCCGCCTGGGGCGAAACCTGAATTTCTACGCTGATCTGATGCCCGTGGGTGGTTTTTATCCGCAAATCCAAGATGCCCAGCTTATCGGCTTTGGTCTCCCGCAAAAGATGAGGATCAATAATCACGATCTCCTCATATTCTTCCTTCGGAAGTTCTAACACCGCCTCCAAAAAATCGGCAAGAATGGCGACGTTGGATTCTTCCCCAAAAATAGCTTTAAAAACAACATCGTACTTCGGCGACAGCGGTTTATTCTCCATTCATCCTCCTTTCAGGTTTTCCCCAAAATAACGCATAAACCCGTAAATTTCAAGCAGATGGGGGGAGACGTTTCAGGGGTCATGGATCAGATGCATACAAGGGGACGCCGCCCTCGGTATTCCGAAAACGAAACGCGGAATCCCGTAGGGGCGAGGCTTGCCTCGCCCGAAAAAAACAAAAAACCGGATTGCGGGTCGGAGCCCGCAATGACGAGTTTCTGATCCCTGACCTCTGATCTCTGACTTCTGAACCCCCTGAAACCTTAAAAGGCGGGGACGCAAAAAACTCTTGATGTTAAAATTCCGTCTTTCTCTCTCTTCAAAGGCATAACGTGCAACCCGATTTTTTAAAAGACGTGATTCGTGATGACATGATTGAAGTCAATCGCGTATTGCGCGAAAACCTTTCCTCCCAAATCGCGCTCATCAACCAAATCGCGGATCACATCATCGGTAGCGGAGGGAAAAGACTTCGCCCCGCGTTGCTTGTGCTTTCGGCACGCGCCTGCGGCTACACCGGCACGATGCACTACCTGCTCGCCGCCATTGTCGAGATGATCCACACCTCAACCCTACTCCACGACGACGTTGTGGACGATTCCTCTCAACGTCGCGGCAAGCCGACGGCAAACCATGCTTTTGGCAATGCCGCCCCTGTCTTGGCGGGAGATTTTCTTTATTCGCGCTCGTTTCAACTGATGGTGGGCACTCGCTCGCTCAAAATTTTACAAATATTGTCGGACGCGACCAACGTCATCGCGGAAGGAGAAGTCCAGCAATTGATGAGCGCGGGCAATCCCGATCTTGACGAAGACGGGTATTTTCAGGTGATTCGCCGAAAAACCGCCGTGCTTTTTGAGGCGGCGGCACGATTGGGCGCGGTCTTATCCGACGAATCGGACGAAACGGAACAAGCGTTCGCGCTTTACGGTCGGCATTTGGGCATGGCGTTCCAGATCATGGACGATGTGCTCGATTACACCGGAGACGCCGCCTTAATCGGCAAAAATTTGGGCGACGATTTAGCGGAAGGCAAAATGACATTGCCGTTGATTTACGCCATGCGCGCCGGCAACGCCGAAGATGCCGCCTTGATTCGGCGCGTGATTTTATCGCGCAAGACCGGCGAGCATTTTGACACCGGCAAAGTCTTGCCCACCCTCATTGACATGTTGACGCGCGTTTTGGCATTGGAAACCACCCAAACCCGCGCGCGCGAAGAATCTCAAAAAGCGTCAGAGGCGCTGACAAGCGCGCTTAAATTATCCAACGGGTGTTCGCTTTCCCGTCAAACCCTGCTAAAATTGGCAACTTTCGCGGTTGAGCGTTCGTTTTAAGCCCCCCTCAAACGGATTCACCGCGCACCGATTTCGGGGTGTAGCTTAGCCTGGTAGAGCGCTACGTTCGGGACGTAGAGGCCGGAGGTTCGAATCCTCTCACCCCGACCAATAAAAGATTTGACAAAAAGGGGGTTTTCACTTTTTGCCAAACCTATCCTGATTTTTGTCCACCTCTTCTATCGTCAACCCGTCCGCGTTAATTTCAAGGGAATGTGCATCAATCATCAACGCTAAAGGCGGCGCGTGCAGACACACCGCAAACAACGACAAAATCTCCTGCTGATTGGGCGTAATGTTCTCGCCACAACGCTCAAAGAGGCTGACAAACAACCGCTTTTTGCTGTGCCACGTTAAGCGATTCAAGCGGTTCAATGCTTCATCCAATATTTGCGCGGCGCCCGGAACCGCGTCAACGACAATCTCGCCCGCGTGACGATCGGCGTTTTCGGTCACGATACGCGCCAATAATTCTATGGCGTCCGTACACTGTTGATAATGCACGGATCGTTGCGGCACAGATTTCGCGGGACGGTCAATATCCGATAAATATCGCGCAACCTGTAATTCCACGGCGACTTCCAATAAAGATATGCTTTGATCCGCGTTGATCAATGCGTCAAGTGTTTGGCGTAACGTTTGCCGTTGTTCCGCAGACAACTGATGCAGGTAAGTCATCATCAGGCGCAACCGCATCAGGCGACGAAACATCGGCATGGACACCACTTCGGGGATCAGTGCCTTGATGTCGAGAATCAGTTTTGCCTCCCAGCCGTCGTCCAAAATGGCGCGATATTGTTTTTCTCGCGTGGGCTCGTCAGAAAATCCGATTAAGGTCGCAAACAAAAATTTAATGGTTTCATAAACGCTGATTTTGCCCGGCACGACGACCGGATGGGCTAAAGCGGCACGATTCGACAAATCTATTTTGGGCGATTGTGCAGGATCAAACCCTATTTGAACAATATCGGCTTTGGGTAGCACGCCGAGGGTTTCAAAAGCCAACGGTTCGATCGACACCCGTTTGGACGAGGAAGAGGAATATGTATTTTCAAGCTCCGCTATTTTTTTCACCCTTTGGCTCACCGAGCGATGCGCTTGAAAGTATTTATCCAGTCGGGAAATTCTGCTCAACAAAGGAGGATGCGTCGAAAAATCAAAAAAAGCATTGCCGCCGTTACTCAAAAAGAAATGGTTAAACTCGCCGGACAGGGGTGAGGACAACATCGACGTTCCGTAATATATTTTTTTTAACGCTCCCGCCAAACCTTTGGTTTGTCGTGTAAATTGCACGGCGGAGGCGTCGGCTAAATATTCGCGTTGTCGAGAGACCGCCGCCTGAAGCAGTCGCCCGAAAAAGAAACCGATCGAACCAATCACGATGAAAGCCACCGAAACAATCAATGAAATCCCCATCACGTAAGGATGCGCAAAACGATCCTCGTCGTCTTTTGGGTTGACGGGAATGCCGGTGAATCCGTATTCAAACACTTTGCATCCAAACGTATGGAGTGAATAAATGCCCGAAAGCCAACCGGACACGCGCGTGTTCAAGCGCATGTCTCCGTTCAACAAATGACCAAATTCATGGGCGACCACGCCTTGTAATTCATCGCGGGAAAGATCGGTTAATGCCCCTTTGGTGACACACAACACGGCGTCCGCCGCCGTGTAGCCCGCCACGAACGCATTGATGCCGTATTCTTTGGGCAACCAATAAAGAGTGGGCATGGGAACGCGCGCCGCCACCGACATTTCACCGACAACGTTTCTGAACTTTTGCACGTCAAACGCAAGTTGATCGTCTTCGTTCGCGTGACTGATTTCTAAAAGCTCGCCCCCCAAACTTTGCGCGACGGCAGCGCCGCCATTCCGCCGCAATTCATTCACGCGAATTAAAGTGCCAAACAGAATAATACAAAACGCCAAAATGCCCGCCGTCAAAACTAAGGGCACCGGGTCTTGCATTTGAAAAAAAAGAGCCGTTTTGCGGGCAACCCACATCACCATCGCTTCTATGGCAACCACGACGATGGAAAAAAGAACGATAAAGATGACCGAGCGACGCGAGGCTTCACGCTGGTGACGGAAAAAGTCCATGTGTCGTATTTACCCTTTATTCAAAAAAGACCTTTGCAGACGCGGCATTCGGGACATCCCCTCGCGCGCTTCGGCGGTCTTGCAAAGGTCTTCTATGGTTATTCTTTGTTGTAATTCACATCCGGTCGGGTCCGTTGAATGCTGGTGGATTCAAATAAAGTGGCTTGTTTGAAACCGAAGGTTTGCGCCACAATATTGTTGGGAAACATTTCAGCCAGCGTATTAAACGTCATCACTTCATCGTTATACGCCTGACGCGCAAATGCAATGCGGTTTTCCGTGCTGGACAAATCTTCGTTGAATTGTTTGATCGTGCCGTCGGCTTTTAAGTCAGGGTAGGCTTCCACCACCGCCAAGAGCCTGCCGATGGCGGAATTTAACGCCAAATCCGCGTTCATCAATTGCCCCATCATCGAGGCATCGCCCGGTTTTTGCGCGGCGTCACGCAATTTGTTTTGCGCAAAATTGCGTGCATCCACAACGCGCTGCAAAGTTTCCTTTTCGTGCGATAAATAGGCTTTGACCCCTTCTAACAAGCTCGGAATCAAATCGTATCGGCGCAACAACTGCACGTCAATTTGTGAAAAAGCGTTCTTATAAGCGTTACGCGCCGCCACCAGTTTGTTGTAAATAATGATGATGACCACCGCCAACGCGATAAATAATACAATAAGACCAAAAATAAAACTCAACATAATATTCTCCCAAAGGGTTTTAATAAAAATACCTTAAACAACGGTCAAGCCAATTGCGATGTAATGTACCCAAAAACAACAACGTTGACTAGGGCAAGCGTCAAATATCCGCCGGCATTCTCTTGACGACAGATCAAAATCATTCCTTTTTGCCGATTTTTTTAAATTGCGCCACGTCCAGATTATGGCGTTGCAGCAATTTATAAAACTCCGTGCGGTTTCTTTTTGCCTTAAGCGCGGTATGGGTCACATTGCCGCGTGTGATTTTCAACAATCGAATTAAATAGTCGCGCTCAAATTCATTTTTGGCGTCCAAAAGCGAGGGCAATGATTCGATGGACTCTTGATCGAGTGCCGTTTCGACCAACGCGCGCGGCACCACCGTGGTGGTGGAGAGTGCCACAATATGCTCGATGACATTCTGCAATTGCCGGATGTTGCCGGGAAACTGCGCCCCCACTAGAGCGTCAATCGCGTCTTGAGACAAGGTCAAAGGCTTTTTATCGTTGGCTTTACAAATTTCCTTCATGAAGTGCCGCGCCAACATCGGGATGTCTTCGCGCCGTTCCGACAAAGGCGGCAAGCGAAACGAGACCACATTCAGCCGATAAAAAAGGTCTTCCCGAAACTGTTTGTTTTCGATCAGTGTTTTTAAGTTCTGATGCGTTGCCGAAATAATGCGTGCATTGACGGGAATGGTGCGTGTGGAGCCGACAGGGCGCACCTCGCGCTCTTGCAACGCGCGCAATAATTTGACTTGCAAGAGTAGCGGCATGTCTCCGATTTCATCCAAAAAAAGCGTGCCTCCGTGCGCGGTTTGGAAAAGCCCCTGATGATCGGAGACCGCGCCGGTGAACGCGCCGCGCACATGACCAAAAAGCTCGGACTCTAATAACTCCATCGGAAACGCGCCGCAGTTGATCGCCACAAAGGGCTTATCTTTACGCAGACTCGCCATATGAATGGCGCGCGCCAAAAGCTCTTTTCCGGTGCCGGAGTCTCCAAAAATCAATACGCCTGAATTCGTTTCGGCCACCAGACGCGCCTGACGCAAGATGTCCTCCACTTTGGGCGAACACGTGATGATGTTGCTTCGCCATTCTTCGAGAGGCTTTTTGGTTTTGTCCGGTGCGCCGCCGGATAACCGGATGGCGGCTTCAATTTTTTGAAAAAGCTCATGGCTGTCAAAAGGTTTGGACAAAAACCCAAACACGCCGCGCTCTGTGGCGGCAACTGCCTCACGAATCGTGCCGTGCGCCGTTAAGATGATCACCGGCAACGTGGCGTGATCGCGTTGGATTTGTTCAAACAACTGCATGCCGTCCGCGCCGGGCATTCGTAAGTCGGTGATCACCAGCGCAGGCGGCGTCACCGCAATCATGGATTGCGCCTGCTCCGCGCTTTGCGCGGTATGAACCTGATACCCTGCCGAGCGCAACCGCAAACCCAATAACTTTAAAATATCGGGATCATCGTCAACCAACAGTATGGTGTGTTGCATAGGTATTTCTTTCACGTTTTGGAAGTGCCCCGTTGACTTGTTGCTCTACAAAAAACGATGGAGCGAATAAGAATAATATCGAAGGTTGACGGTGACCATCTTGCATCAGGCACGTTAATTGACATCCACCAAAACTCTGATTTTTGCCAAAAGACTTTGTTGGTTGACCATCGCGCGACGCAAGACTTCCGCCAAGCGACGCATCGGTTCACCGGAATGGCTGTTTTTGGCTTCCTCCGATAAAAGTTGCGCGCCCTTTGATACTAAGGCTTCCTCATTGGACAACGAATAAACCCACGCCAATCGAATGCGGTCCCCCGCGCTTTGGTTGGTGCGGGACGCCAAGGTTGCCTGAACTTTTCTTCGTTCGTTTTCCGATAAGCGCGAGCAGGTGTTTAACTCGGACATCAAATCGGCAATCCCGATTTCGTCCACCAGTCTTTTCAAACACGTTTCTTTGCTGCCGTGGGCGGTGGATTCGCTGGCAGTCCCCGATTCTTTGAGAGCGTCTTTGCGTGGTGCTCCCGGCGACGCCCCCAAAGATTCGTCAATAGGATCGTCTTTGAGCGGCTCGACGATGACCCCGTCGGCAATCGGCGGATCCGCTAAGACTTGTGGAACGGTGGAACATCCTGTTGCAAACGGTATTAAAACGACAAATATAATCCCCATCAACAACGTCTTCGGAGATTTATACATTTTCATTACGATACTCCCCGTCATCCGCCGATTCTATGATTCGACGGTGATGACTGTTTTTTATATTACGGTGTTTTTCGGAAGCCACAAAGTGAACCTCGCCCCTTTTATCCCGTCATGCCTGTCACCTGCTTCGATCGAGCCCTGATGCGCCAAAGCATATTCCCGCGCAATCGCAAGCCCCAACCCCGACCCTTTGATAGGAACGCCGTCTTCCGGCTGCGCGCCCTGATAAAAGGATTCAAAAACCTTTTCCCGGTCTTCTTTGGGGATGCCCGGACCTTCGTCCATGACATCAATGCGCACGCCTTCGGACACAAGAGTCAACGTAATTTTGATTTTACCCGCATTCGGGGAAAATTTGATGGCATTAGAAATCAGGTTATCCAGAATCGACGCCGTTTTTCGTTCGTCAAAGGTCATTTTGACGGGAAATAATGACAGATCAAAGCTCACCCCGCGCCTTTGCGCGATTAACCGATGTTCTTCGGCAACTTTTTTGACGAGTTCGGATAAGTCGCCTGCGGCAACCTTGTCCAATTTTGAGCCTTGAGACTGCACTTGGTGATAATCCAATAAGTTTTCGATCATCTTTTGGAGTGCCAACGTGTTTTCGTGAACAATCTCGACGATTTCCTGTTGCTCTTGTTTTAAGTTGCCGCACACGCCGTCGCGCAGTAATTCCGAGCCTTCCCGAATGGAAGTCAACGGCGTTTTAAGCTCGTGGGACATGTTGCGCAAAAACAGATTTTTTTGATCTTCCAGCATTTGCAGTCGCGCGCGCAACCATTCCAGCCGCTCGCCCAAATAACGAAAATCTTCCGTGCCGCGAACGTGGATGCGCTGTGAGAAATCCGCCCCGCCCAATTGTCGAATCGCGCGATCCAAGGCAAGCACGGGGCGAGAAATCATGATGGACAAAAAGATCGACAAAATCACCGCGATGAGCAGAGAAACGTACAATAAAAACTGCCATTTTTTCTGCGCTTTTTCCGCAGAATCTAATAATTGGTTGACCGAAGCCAACACAAAATTATCGGCAACTTCCTGCATCGCCCGCGTTTTTTTGACAAATTTACCCAAGTCGTCGATCAAGGCTTCCTGCGCTTTAACCCCGTCATCCTCGCTGATTTGGTGCAGTCTTTCGTAAAGCACCTCTTCATCTTGATGGATTTGCGACAAGGATTCGTTTTGTTCGGGCAACAGTTTTTGAAGCTCAATACAAGTGGCGTGGAACTGTTGCCGCGCGTGGTCGTATTGATCCAAAAGCGCGCGGATTTCGGTGAGGGTATAACGTTGCCCGTAACGCTCTAAGTCGCCCGCCTGAAGATAGAAAAGCGGCGCCAACCGTGCCACTTCAGAGGACGTTTGAACGCTTGCACTGCTTTGTGCCGCCAAGTCTTTGAGCCCTGCGTTTTGTAAAAACAGCGCCATAAAAAGCGGGGCGCAAATCAGCACAAAACCCAAAAGCAGAAATTTCAGCATGGAATGCGGGTAATACACGTTGATGCCTCCTTTTTGACTTTTGCCCTTCCTCCGCCCAAAATCCTGCCGCGCGGAATCTTAAATATTGCAAAAGTCTAAAGGTATCAGAAACACCGTCATTTAAGCGCGCGTTTGCGAAGGCGCCGAATTCACACGCCGCGAAGCGGCGTCACAAGCGGACTTGATCCGCAATCCGGTTTTACCGCTTTTAGCGGGACGAACACCGTTCGCCCCTACGCAAAAAAGTATCGGGCTTTGCCCGACCTTTTTTGGAAATTTCACACCGGCAAAAAGTAATACTTTTTGCCGAATAGCTTTTTGCCGAACCTCTCCGACAAAACTTGCTAAACTAGCCCCCTGATTGATCACAGAAGCAAAAAATGTTTGTTGGGCAGACGCGCAAGAAAACGCGCGGAATGGCGTTAATTTTGGCGATGTTGATTGCGGCCATCGCGGCGACGGTGGCGGTGACGCTGATCGACAATCAGTCGCGTTGGATGCAAAGCGTTGAAACGCGCCGCGATTACGCGCAAGCCAAATCGTTGGCCGTGGCAGGGCTTTACTGGGCAACGCACGTTTTAGACGAAGACGCGCGGCAAAGTCAGGTCGATCATTTGTTGGAGTCTTGGGCTTACCCCCTCCCGCCCACGCCGATTGAAAACGGAATGATCGAAGGGCAGATTATCGATTTGCAGGGAAAAATCAACCTTAATTCCTTACTCCCCGGCTCAAGATACCGAACGGAAACGCAAAGAAGTTTGACGCGGCTTGCCGTGTTGTTAAACCTTGACCCCGCCCTTTTGACGCCGGTATTTGCGCGGTTTGCCGAACCGGAAAGCCCGTTGTCTTCGGTTGCCGCCAAAAAGCCGGAAATCCCCCCGATGTTTGATGCCTCCGAGCTTGCCGCCTTATTGCCTGCCGCCGCGTTTAATAAAATCTTGGCGTTTGTCACCGCCTTGCCGGAGGCAACGCCGGTCAACGTCAACACGGCAACGCGCGAAGTGATTGCCGCGATGCTCCCGGATTTGACGGAGGGAGAGGTGACGGAATTCATCGAGAAGCGCCCCTTTCGTTCGGCGGCAAGCCTTCGTGCGGCACTGCCGGGCAGACGCCGAAACGGCGCGATTGCCGTCGCAAGCCGTTATTTTTTCATCACGGTTCGCGCCGTACAAAATCAAACCGAAAGTTCCGCGCAGGCGATCGTGTGTCGCAAAGAGTCTCCGGAAATCATCCGAAGAACGGTAGAATGATGCCTTCGCAAGCCCGCCAAAACGCACCTTCGCGGTTTGCAAACGCCTCTTAAAAACCGCTATATTGTTGCCTTATGTTGCTGATCCGCGTTTACATTGATCGTCCTTTTGATGCTCGTGACGAATACGAGTGGGCGCTTTTTGACGCGCACGGGCAATGTCAACGCGAAGGCAAAACACTGCCCGCCGACTTTCCGAAAGCCGACCGCCATCACGCCGTGTTATCGGTGACACTCACCCCTTCCGTCATACTTCGCTTGCCCCCCATGTCGGGCGCGCGTTTGGAGGGCGCGGTTCGCTTGGCGTTGGAAGACCGTTTGATCGGCGCGGTGGATGCGTATGCGATTTCTTTAGCGCTTTTGCCCGAAGGCGGGGTTTTGGTGCGGCGCGTGGAAAAGTCTTTGTTGGACGCCCTCAAAAAAGCCGGATTTACCCAAGTGATCTCCGAAGCCGATTTGGTGGAGACTTTCCACAACACATGGCAGTGTTGCGTCAATGCTCATGGCGCGGGGTTTGTGCGGCGAGACGACAAAACCGCGTTTTCCGTCCACCTGTCCGGCGAGTCCATGCCTCAAGAATTAGCCCTTGCCTTAAAACAATCCGACCCCAAACCCGAAGCCGTCGTACTCCAGATGCCGCACGCGCACCGCATTGCCGCGCATTGGCAAAATAGCGACCCTTTAATCCGATGGCGCGCCGGTCAACCATGGAACCTCATGCGCGCGCCGTCCGACCGTTTTGCCGCTGCGGTGAATCTTCTGCCGCAAGACAAAAAAACCGCCGGCGTGGCGTCGATGTCACTTCATCCGTTTTGGCGGTACGGGGTCATTGCCCTCCTCTTAGCCGGCGTGCTTCATGTGGCGGCGACCACGTTGGCGTGGGGTTACGCGCACTTTTCCCGTCGACAAATTGTCGACGGGTTTGAACGGTTGGCCAAAGAAGCCGGCGTTCCCGTCCAAGCCTCTCCCGTGGCCACACAAAAGGCTTTGGATCGCGCGTTGGAAAACAAATGGCACAAAGCGGGTTTGTTGGCGCCCGATGACGCCATCGCCTTGTTGGCAAAATGCGCGGCGGTTTTGTCGGCAATGCCTCCGGCAAGAAGCGCGCAGTACGATCACGGTTCGTGGACCTTAGAATGGAGTCAATTGTCGCCCGAACAACAAAAAGCCGTGGAGACGCAGTTGCGACGCGAAGGGCTTTCGGTGATGGGCGGGGTCAATCCCTCAGGCGGTTTTAAGTTGCGCATTGAACGCGCTTATGTGGCTTTTTAGGAAAAGACGATGGATGCTTTAGCGCCGACTTTAAAAACCCGGTTTTATCATGCCAAAGCCTCGTGGCAGGCTCGCCCCAAACGCGAACGTCTTTTTGCCGTCACCTTGTTGATCCTTTTTGCGGGCATCCTTTTTTGGTTTTTGATGTGGACGCCGATGACCCGCGATCTTGCCGCGCAAAACCTCAACCTGCCGAAAGCGCGCGCGGCACTTTTGTCGGCACAACAAGCGTGGCGCAACACGGCCGGGCTTTCAAGCGCGGTCTCGCAAAACACGGACGCGCTTGACGCCACCTTGACGCGGTTTGCCGCGCGTTTTGGTTTATCCGCGCAGTTAAACGGCGTGAAGGTCAATGATCGCACGGTCAGCTGTACCTTAACGACGGTGTCGATGGACGCCTTAACGCAGTGGTTAGACGCGCTTGCCAAAGACGCGCTTTTATTCCCGACCGCGTTGACCTTAACGCCTCTTGCGCAAAATAACGCCGTGCGGGCAGACATCACGCTGACGCGACCTTTACCATGAAGAAACTCCCTCTGATCGTCATCACGATTTTTGCGTTTTTAATCGCGCTTGTGGTTTTCGCGCCTGCCACGCTTTTGGATGCTCTTGTCGCGCGCGCCACCGATGATGCGTGGCGGCTCACTCAGGCACGCGGCACCCTCCTGCAAGGCGATGCCGCTTTGGCTTATTCCCACGCCAACCGCACCGTGGTCTTAACGCCGATTGCGTGGAAGCTCGATGGCGCCGCCCTCTTAAAAGGCGAGATTCGATTTCAATTTGGAGAGACGAAAACCGCTTTAGGGAGCACGATCACGGCACGCCGTCACGAGATAGAAATTTCGCGCTTGTCGCTCGATCTCAACGCGGAGGTTGCGCGAAATTTTTTGCCCACCCGCGCCGTACAATCTTTGACCGGGCGCATTTCCATTGACGCGCCGTCGTTGCGCATCAGCGAGCCCTCCATTCTCGGCAACGCGAACGCCCGCTGGAAAAACGCCGTGTTGTTGATTAACGGGCAACCGTTGAAGTTAGGCGAAGTTCAACTGACTTTTGCCGACGCATCTGCCCATATTTCCAATCAAAAAGGGGAGATTGACATCAAAGGCAGCGCGCAAAACATCACGCCGTCAAGCGCGCCAAGCGGCGAGATCACGATCACCCCCAACGCGATGACCTCTGATTCCACCCGCCAACTTTTGACGGTGTTGGGCGGCGACGCCCCCAATACAGGGAACGTGGTGTTACGGTGGTAGGGCTTCGCCCAAAAGTAAAAACCTACTTTTGGGCGGTTGAAAATCACCAAAAAATCGCGGGGGGACCCCGACGATTTTTTGTAGGAAAGGCGCATGCGGGCGAACAGAGTTCGCCCCTACACAAAAAAGTGACCGGCTTTGCCGGTACTTTTTTTGGAAACTTCAACCGGCAAAAAGTAAAACCCTACTTTTTGCCGAACCCTCTGATTCCTGAAGTCCCCGCGACGTTAAACACGGTGAACATCGCCAACAAAAACACGCCACCGATCACCGGATAAACCCATGAATTTAACCCATGGTCGAGCAACAAGCCAAAGGTAAACGGCGCCAAGGTGGAGCCAATGTCCATGCCCGAATAAACAAACCCGTAAACGCGACCGGTGGCGCCTTGGGGGGCGACGCTTCTGACGATTAAATCACGCGAGGGCGCGGCAACCCCCACCGCAAACCCCATCACCGAAAACGCAAGAAACGCCGTCGACCCTAAAAGGGGAATCACCCACAAAAGCAAAAGCGCGATGCCGCCTGCGGCAGACAAACTTGCGACGGCGATTTTGGCGTGACTGATGTTTTTGGAGGCCGCCACGCCGCCGACCAATACTCCCGCCGTGGAGCCGACAAAATACGCGGAAAGCGCGAACGATGCCCACGCCAAAGTCAATTGAAAATCATTGTGCAACACCGAGGTGGTGAACGATTGAATGCCGCCGCCTGAAAAAGACTGCAACAACATGAATAAAAAACATAATATCGTGGCGCGTTGCCACCAGCTCTGTGAGGCAAGAGACGTTGGCGCATCGCCTAATGCCGCGGCTTTTGCCTTGTGCGCCACCGGTGTGGTTTTGATGAATTCGTATTGAGATAACAACATCAAAAAGAGGCACAAACCAATGCCGCCTAAAATCATCACCGCGGCGCGCCAACCCAATTGCGACGCAAGCGCGTAGCTGACCACCGGCGATAACGCCCAACCGATATTGCCGCCGATGCCATGCACCGAGAAGGCGTAACCCAAACGTCTTTCGTGGATGTTTTCGTTCATGATGGCAAAATCGCACGGGTGAAAAACGCCGTTGCCCAATCCCATCAACACCGCAAAAACATACATCACATAAATATTGGGCGCGAAAGAGCAGGCAAAAATGCCGCCCGCCAACAAGAACACACCGGAAAGCAAAATCGCGCGCGCGCCGATACGGTCGACCAAAAACCCCGACACAAATTGCGAGACACTGCTGGTGACGAAAAAAAGGCTCACCATAAAACCCAGCTGCGCCCACGAGACATCAAACCCCTCTTTCAACAGTGGGAAAAGCGGCGGCAACACCCATTGAAAAAAGTGAGAAGACCCGTGCGCCAAACCGATGACGCTCGTCACGCGAAAGTCCTTAGAATTGAAAAGTGCCGCAATCGCCATTTATAAAACCTTTCTTAGTTGTCGTGCCGTGGGCAAACGACGCATCAGTGTTTTTAACTCTTGGGAAAGCCGCGCGCGATCTTTGCCGCCGAGGTTTCCGTAACGCAATAATGTGTAAGCCCGCTCAAAACGGGAAAAAAGTATAGCGTATTCCGTCCAACGCGATCGCGCGCGCGATAAATAGGTTTTTGCGCCTTCGTGCGGCTCGCGCGGCAGACCGCTTTGGGCAAGACGGGTGGTCAAGGTTTCCCACGCGTGTTGAATCGGATCGCGCCGGCTTCCGCGTTTGAACACCAGAACGGCAAGCGCGGCAAGCCAAACCATGGCGCCGATCAAGATGATCGACACAATGCGCCAAAGATCGTCGGTGACGTTCCAATCCTGCCAAAGCGCGCGTTGTTTGTTGTAATTAAATTCCACCACCTGACGTGTCCATAAGTATTTAAAAGCATCCCAACGAAGTGCCATTCGGGAAAACCACGAATCATCTTGTGCGGCGGCGGCGGACGTTTCTTCGCTTTGAGACAACGATCCCCGGCGATGATATTCGACACGATTGGGCGCGATGGCGGCGGTCGGGTCAACGCGTCTCCATTCGTTGTCGATCAAAACTTCCGCCCAAGCGTGCGCGTCGGATTGGCGAACAATCATATAATTGCCGCCCTCGCGGTTCATTTCGCCACCTTGATAGCCGGTGACCACCCGCGCCGGCACGCCGGCGGCGCGCATCATGAACACAAACGCGCCCGCGTAGTGTTCGCAAAATCCGCGACGCGCGTTGAACATGAATTCGTCCAAAGGTTTTTCGGGATTCACGTAATCGTAGTCAGGCGTGAGCGTGTAATAAAAAGGTTCGGTTCGGATGTAGCGCAAGACGGCATTCACAAAAGCGTCGGGCGAGGCAACCCCCGCGCGCAACGATTGCGCCAGCTCAACCGTTTTGGGCGCGGCATCGCGCGGCAGGAAGAGGTTGTCCCGCGCTTCGTTGTCTAACAACACCGGGAAACGATCGGTTAAAACGGAGGTTTGGGTATAACGAATCTGTGTGGCAATCGGCGCGTAAGAAAACAATTGACGAGAGGCGCGTAAAAACGCAAAGCGCGCGCCGCCCTCCATCGCGCCGCTTTCCAATTGCGGCAGGGAGGCGACCGAATCAATCGCAAAAAGCCAATGTCGGAAAGAAGGCTCCAGCATCACGCTGTAACGAATCGGCGTGCCGCGATCGTGCACGCGGTTGAACAAAGGTTCGGCGCGGATGATGGGCGACATGGCGGGTCGCCAGACCAAGCCGTCGAACGCCGAAAAAACAGGTCCCCGCCAATAAAGATGTCGGTTTTGCGGCACGGCTCCTTCAAACTCCACGCGAAAGGCGACGGTGTCGGACGCCATCAATTCGCTGACCTCTCCGGGCGCCATCGTGTCGGATAACCCCGTTTTTGCCATGTTGCCGTAGGGAATCCCCCAAAGCGGCGCGGCAAGACGAGGAAAGAGGAAAAACAGCAACACGGCAATCGGCAAGCCCTGAAGAACCCAAAGCGAGAAGCGTTTCATGGTGTGTTTCACGGCAGTGGCGTTGAACGTGTCGTAAGGGCGGGAAAGTGCGCGCAACAATCCGCCGATGACAAAAAACGCGACTAATGAGGAAATCAGAATCAGCGGCGTTTGCGTGTAGTAAAACGCCGTGACCAGCGCGAACGAAGACAGACACACCAGCAACATGGCGTCGCGGCGGGTGGTCGATTCGGCGTATTTGATCCCGATTAAGATGAAAAGAAACCCCACCGAGGGGTCGCGGAAAAACAAAATGCCGTAAGACAAGCGCACCACGACGATCGCGGCAATCCCTAAAACAAAACTCAAGCCCGCCGACCAACGAAAGGGATGTTTTTTGGTGCCGTATTTTTTTGCCTGTCGGTTTTTGATTTTTTCGGCGGTATGACCGGACACGGAATAGGGGTCATCGGCGGCGGGACGCTTTAAGATGAAGTAGAGCGAAATCGCGCGCAAAATCGTGATCGACAAACCAAACCCCAAGACGGCAATCGGCACAAAGGGCGCGACTTGCGCCTGCGTGACCATGATCAACAAGGTCAGCCAAAACCAGTGGGTTTTGGTCAATCGCGTGTCCGGCGAGCCAAAAGTGTTGGGCGTGGCTTTTTTGAAGAATCGGGAAAGCATAATGTGGCGCGTGTGTCGGGGGTCATTATAATCAGGAATCAGGAATCGTTCGGCAAAAAGTGAAAACCTACACTCGGACGGCAAAAAGTAGGTTTTCACTTTTTGGCGAATCTGTAAAACCGGATTGCAGGTCAAGCCCGCATGCCGCTTTTTTGGGACGCTCTCCCCCCCAAAAAAAATGACTATTTCCATTTATTTGCCGCATGATTTTTTTGTGTTGTTTTTCTCAACGCTTCATAAGACTTTTACAAACATATACATATTTTTTCTTTCAATCGCCAAAAACGCGGCAATAGAATCAGGGCTGGTTGCGGCGTTTTCCCCCTTGATTTCCCCACGAACGCAAGGCGCGCCGTATGGTGATTTTCCCTTTTTTTGGAGGCGCACATGAGCCGCTCTATTCGTGATGATCAACGTTCATCCGTCATACCCCCCCCGCATATCTTTTGAATTTATCTTCAGGCTTAACGTCATCGCCCGCCTCTTGTTCAAATCCTTGCCCTGCCTTACCCGCCCGCGCAAGAAAACTTGTTCCCTTATCGCTTTCTTTACTGATTGCCGCGTTATTCGCCGCGCCAAACTTCGCGGCAGATTGGACGGCCGGGTCCAACGATGCCGGTAAAACCGTTTACGGCAATTCCACCGGGGCTGACGCCAGCAGTAATCATGATGGTGAGCCTTCGGGAAACACCTTAACGATTGATTCGGATGTCTCTTTGACGGGAGCCTATGGCGCGGATTCGCCCGGCGCAGAGGCGACCAACAATCAAGTATGGATTAAGGGCGGTAACTTCAGCGGCAATATCTATGGAGGACGGTCTGATGGAAGTACCGCCGCTGCCATCACAAACAACCGTGTGACGATTACTCAAAGCGACGACGGTTTGCTGATGCCTGCTTTCAGCAATACGGTTTACCGTATTGTTGGCGGGGGCAACGCACCCACTGCATCGGTGCCTTTTCCCGTTGTAAGCGACGTGAGTTACAACACCGTCACCGCAACCGGTGTTGATATTCCCAGCGGCGAGATTGCAGGGGGATTCCTTGAAAGAGGAAACGGCAGCGTTGTTTCTCATAATTCCGTGATCCTCACCGACCTCGGCCAATTTGGGGCGGCAATCGGGGGAAGGATTAGCGGCGGAGCGAGCGATATTCGGGAAAACAGCGTGACCGTGACCAATTCGTCGGGTTATACGATCCGAGGAGGATATATTAGTGGTGGGCACCCCGGAGATGTGATGAACAACACCGTGATCGTCAACACAAGCGGCGAAGCAATGACGATTAGAGGGGAGGGAATTCAAGGCGGAGCAACGTATGGACTATCGGGGGCGTGTCCTGACGATAAATGCAGGGTAAGCGGCAATACGGTCACGATCAACGATCCCACCAACTCCTTAGAAGTTCTCCGTTGGAATAATGTCGCCGGCGGGTACGCCGGGCTTTATGCAGACTCAAACGTGGTCACCATCAACGGCGGCACCTATCGCTATTCCGTTTGGGGTGGATTTCAATACAATGCCGCAAGCCAAAGCGGAACGGTTCGAGGCACGGCAAAGAATAACATCGTCAGCCTCAACGCCGGCACGTTTCTTAACGACATCTATGGTGCAGAAGGGGTTAGTACGAACTCGGTCGGAGTGGATGTGACCGGCAACCGCGTCAACGTTGGCGGACCTGTTTCGGTCACCGGAACGATTTATGGCGGTTATGATGGCGGCAATAATCCCGACATCAGCGACTTTTTCACCGACAACACGCTTTTTTTAACCGTCGCGCCGACTTCTATCGCTAACGTACAAAACTTTGAATACATTGTTTTTGATTACGCCGCAGACGGTAACGCAAACATTTCCAAACTCACCACCGATACCGATCAAAACATCCATATTCAGGTGGGCGAGAAAAGCGGCGGCGACCCGCTTGCCGTGACCTTCGGCGGGGAAATTGCCGGCACGGGGACAATCATCAAAGATGCCGCCGGGACGCTTATTTTATCCGCCGCCAATACTTATACCGGCAAGACGATTGTTGAAGCGGGAACCTTGGCGTTGGGCAGTGCCGCGACTTTGACCTCCGAAGGGCTTATTCTTCACGGCGGCGCGAGCTTTGACGCGACGGCGGCGGCAACTCTGCCTGCCTTTCCTACCGTGTCCGTGCAAAACGTTACCCCCGGGACGCCTGCCGTGTATCACGGCACCTTGAAGGGCGATGGCGCGAATTTAGACTTTACCTTGCCGCATAATTTTTCAACTGCCGACACGCTTTTGAACGTGACCGGCGGCGATGCGGAAATAGAGGGCGCAAACGTGACTGTGCAGGTGGACGGCGGCACGCC
>JAIRPA010000196.1 GCA_031257235.1 Burkholderiales bacterium
GCGCGGCGATGCGCTTCGGTGACTGCCGCAAAAAAAGCACCTTTGACGTTTGATTGATCCAACACGCAAATCGCGGCTTCCGTTGTTCCGCCTTTTGAAGTCACTTGCGCGCGCAACTCCGCAAAGGTTTTAGACTCTCGTTGCGCCAATTGCGCGGCAGACTCGGTGATCGACAGCGCGACTTGGCGCGCTCCGTCGGGCGTAATACCAAACGAGCGCGCGGCGTTTTCGATACATTCCATGAAGTAGTAAACATATCCGGGACCACTGCCGGTCAAGGCAGTCATCACGTCGATCATCGCTTGATCGTTGAACCATTTGACATCGCCTAGTTGCGCCATCAATTTACCCACCAACGCGCGCGTTTCGACATCCACCGAAGGAGACGCATAAAGCGCCGTCAATCCTTTGCCGATCAACGCGGGCGTGTTGGGCATGGCGCGGATGATGCTTGGCGCACCGCCTAAAAGCCGCGATAAGGTCTCGGCGCGAACGCCGGCCACAATCGACAACATCGACGGTAAAGGAGAAGCCAGACTCAACAAAGGTTGAATCGCCTCTTTGACCTGTTGCGGTTTGACCGCCAACACGATCAAGCGCGTATTGTCCGCAGTGACTTCGGGCGCGTCGCTCCACGACGCAAACACGGAAACCGCGTCCTGAAAGCGACCATAAAGGCAAGTACGCGCTTGAGCCAAAGGCTCAATCACCGAAATATCACAATCTTCATGGTTTTGCGTCATGCCCGCAATGATGGCGGTCGCCATGGCGCCGCCGCCGATAAAACGTATTTTCATCTTTATTTCCTTTTTGGGGTTAAATCAGAAACAGGGAAACGCCGTTTTCGGCGTCTTGTCTGTGGAAACCACTGACGATATTGTTACTTAAAATTGAGTCATTTGCAAAATCTTCGTGTTTTCCGCCGCCTTTTCTGCAAAAAGTATCCGGCTTTGAGACGCTTATTTGCCGACCGTTCGCTCACCAAAAATCGCCGTGCCGATGCGAAGCTCGGTCGAACCCTCGGCGATGGCATCCTCCATGTCCGCACTCATCCCCATCGAAAGCATGTCGGGATTTAAGCCGGCTTTTCGGGCGTCCTCAAAAATCTTTTGCAGCCGTGCAAATTGCCGGCGTCGCAAAGCGCTGTCATCGGTGTTTTCCGCCACCCCCATAAATCCGCGAAATTTCAATCGCGGCAAAGCCGCCACCTCCCGCGCAAGCGGCAAGGCATCGTCACATAAAACCCCGCTTTTTTGCGGCTCGCCGCTGATATTCACCTGAATCAGCACTTCAAGCGGCTTTCGCAAGGGCGATCTTGCCGCCGATAATTTTTGGGCAAGAGCGAATCCGGCAACCGTCTCGATACGATCAAACACTTCCGCCGCAAGACGAGCTTTGTTTTTTTGCAATGAACCGATCAAAACCCATGACAAATCGGAAAGATCGGAAAGTTCTCTGCGCTTTTCCTCGGCTTCCTGAACATAATTTTCACCAAAAGAACGTAAGCCTAACGCATAAACCGCACGAATCGCGTCAACGGAAAACCGTTTCGATACCGGCAAAACCGTTATATCGTTGGAGTTTTTTCCACATTTTTGCGAGAATATACGAATCCTGTGTAATACTGCTTGCCATGAATTTTGATACTGCACCATAATCAAGTTCTTTGGATAGTCTTGCCGTTTGAATTATTATTCGGCGTGGTTTTGTTTTTGGCGGCGACGCCGCCCTGCTTGGAATAGAAAAGAGGAAATTATAAATGGACATCACCGAATTGTTGGCTTTCTCGGTCAAAAATAACGCATCCGACTTACATTTATCGGCGGGCTTACCGCCGATGATTCGTGTCAACGGCGACATCCGCCGCATCAACCTCCCGCCGCTCAAGCACGAAGAAGTTTATGCAATGATTTATGACATCATGAGCGACAAGGTGCAAAAAGAATTTGAAGAAAATCTGGAATGCGACTTCGCTTTTGAAATTCCCAACTTGGCGCGTTTCCGTGTTAATGCCTACACCCAACAACGCGGCGCGGCGGCAGCCTTCAGAACCATTCCCACCAAAATTCAAACGATTGAGGCTTTAGGCGGCACGCGCATTTTCCATGAGGTCATCAAGCGTCCGCGCGGTCTTATTTTGGTCACAGGCCCGACCGGTAGCGGTAAATCAACCACGTTGGCCGCCATGGTCAACGAAGTCAACGAACAGGAAAACGGGCACATCATCACGATCGAAGACCCGGTGGAATTTGTTCACGAATCCAAAAAATGTTTGATCAACCAGCGTGAAGTCGGACGCTCAACTCATTCGTTCAGCGCGGCGTTGAGAAGCGCGGTTCGTGAAGACCCTGATTGCATTTTGGTCGGCGAATTGCGGGATTTGGAAACCATCCGTTTGGCTTTGACGGCGGCAGAAACCGGACACTTGGTGTTCGGCACCCTGCATACCAGCTCCGCCCCCAAAACGATGGACCGCATCATCGACGTGTTCCCGGCGGCTGAAAAAGAAATGGTCCGCGCGATGGTCTCGGAATCCTTGGTTGCCGTCATATCCCAACAACTCCTAAAAACCAAAGACGGTTTGGGGCGTGTCGCGGCGTTCGAGATTTTGGTGGGCACCTCCGCGGTTCGCAACTTGATCCGTGAAAACAAACTCGCCCAGATTTATTCGGTGATGCAAACCAGCCAACAGGTCGGGATGCAAACGATGGATCAGGCATTACAAGATTTAGTCCGTCGCAACAAAATCACCACCAGCGCGGCGCTGACGTTAGCCACCAACCGAGATTTATTCCAATCGTAAAAAATGCTAAAGATTTCACATTTTTGAAAGGATTTATGAACGTCGTGTATAATGCCGCCGTTTACTCCTGAAATCATGGCAGACGAAAAGCGCGCAATTCAATTTATCCACGACTTATTGGAGCTTCTTGTTCAACAAAGAGGCTCCGATTTGTTCATCACGGTCGGTTTTCCCCCTGCGATTAAAAGCAACGGAAAGCTCACCCCCGTCTCCAAAACCCCGCTGGAAGCCTCTCACGTTCACGAGCTGGTCACTTGTTTGATGAACAAGCGGCAACTGCAATTCTTTGAAGATACCAAAGAATGCAATTACGCTTACAGCATCAAAGGCTTGGGGCGGTTTCGTGTCAGCGCGTTTTTGCAGCAAGGCTGGCCCGGCATGGTGTTGCGATACATCAACACCAAAATCCCCGCCTATGAAGAGTTGGGCTTGCCCTTCATTTTAAAAGACGTGATTTTGGCCAAGCGCGGCATCATCATTTTTATCGGCGCCACCGGTGCCGGCAAATCCACCAGCATGGCGTCGCTTTTGGGCTATCGCAATCAAAACAGCTTTGGTCACATCATCACGATTGAAGACCCGATTGAATACGTCCACGAACACGCCAAGTGCATCGTCACCCAGCGGGAAGTCGGTTCCGACACCGATTCCTGGGAAGTCGCCCTTCAAAACTCTCTGCGGCAAGCGCCGGATGTCATCATGATCGGCGAGATTCGGACGCGGGAAGGCATGGACTTTGCCATTACCTTTGCGGAGACCGGTCATTTGTGCTTGGCAACTTTGCACGCCAACAGCACCAATCAGGCGTTGGATCGCATCATTAACTTTTTCCCGGAAGATCGTCGCGCTCAGGTGCTGATGGATTTATCCTTGAACGTCCGCGCCTTTGTGGCGCAACGCCTAGTGTTGCGCGCGGACGGGCGCGGGCGCGTTCCCGCGGCGGAGGTCTTAATCAACACGCCGTTGGTGTCCGATTTGATCTTCAAAGGCGACGTTCCGGGCATCAAAGACGTGATGAAACGTTCGCGCGAACAAGGGATGCAAACTTTCGATCAATCGCTTTTTGATCTTTACGATCGCGGATTGATCACCTATGAAGACGCCTTGAGAAACGCCGATTCCATCAATGATTTACGGCTACAAATCAAGTTGCACAGCAAAGAAGCGCGCGCGCGCGACGCTTTCACCGGCACCGAACATTTGTCGATGATTGCCGACGCCCCTCTTTCAGACGAAACCTCAGAACCGACCACGATGGGAGGCAAAGGCGCCCCCTCGGCAGACACGCAACTCTCCTCGTTTTTTGACCGATAAGAGGAAGCGGGGATTCGGCAAAAAGTGTTACTTTTTGCCGGTTGAAGTCAGCAAAAAAGGACAGGCAAAGCCTGATCCTTTTTTGTAGGAAAGGCGGAAAAACCGGATTGCAGGTCAAGCCCGCAATGACAAACTCTGATCCCTGATCCCTGACCTCTGATTCCTGACCCCTGAACCTCCTAAACTTCGTGCGATAATTCACCCTTATTCATCGCAAAGAGCCAACAGGTTGTCAAAATTATGATTGGTCGCATTACCGGAGTATTAAAAGAGAAAACGCCGCCGCAGATTTTGGTGGACGTGGCGGGGGTCGGCTACGAAATTTCCGTGCCGATGAGCACGTTTTATAAACTGCCGGACATCAACGCGCACGTGTCGGTGCTGACGCATTTTGTGGTACGCGAGGACGCGCAAACCCTCTACGGTTTTTTAACCGAAATCGAACGCGCTTCGTTTCGCGCCTTGGTTAAAGTCACCGGCATTGGCGCGCGCACGGCATTGAGCATTTTGTCCGGTCTCTCGCCGGAAGAATTGGCGCAGGCGATTGCCGAACAAAATTTAGGCGTGCTGACCCGCGTTCCGGGCATCGGCAAAAGAACGGCAGAGCGCCTCTTGCTCGAAATGAAAGACAAACTCCCCGCGGCAAAAACCTCCGTGACCGTCGGCGCCGCCCCCTCCTCCGGCGATGACATCTTAAACGCGCTGATCGCGTTGGGTTATCACGAAAAAGAAGCCGCCGCCGCCGTGCGCGCCTTGCCTAAAGACGTGGATGTGTCTGCCGGCATCAAGCAGGCGCTTCAATATTTATCGAAGGCATAAAGCATGATCGAAAACGACACACCGCATCGCGTCGTCCATCCCGCCACTGCGGATGTTCAAGAAGAAGCCGTTGAGCGCGCACTTCGCCCGCGCGGGCTTGCCGAATACATCGGGCAGGAGAAAATCCGTGAGCAAATGTCTATTTTTATCGAGGCGGCCAAAAAACGCTCGGAAGCCTTGGATCACGTCCTTTTGTTTGGTCCGCCGGGGCTGGGTAAAACCACCTTATCGCACATCTTAGCCTATGAATTAGGCGTGAATTTACGGCAAACCTCCGGACCCGTCTTGGAGCGTCCCGGAGACTTGGCGGCGATTTTGACAAACCTAGAACCGCGCGACGTTCTTTTCATTGATGAAATTCATCGTCTCTCGCCTGTGGTCGAAGAAATTTTGTATCCCGCGCTCGAAGATTTTCAGATCGACATCATGATCGGTGAAGGTCCTGCCGCACGCAGTATCAAAATTGATTTGCCGCCGTTTACCCTGGTGGGCGCGACCACCCGCGCGGGCATGTTGACCAACCCTTTGCGCGATCGCTTTGGAATCATCGCGCGGTTAGAGTTTTATTCAGACGCGGAATTGGCTTTGATTGTTCGCCGCTCGGCGGGCTTGTTGAATATTGAGATTGACGCCACCGGCGCCGACGAAATCGCGCGTCGTTCGCGCGGCACACCGCGTGTTGCCAATCGGTTGTTGCGCCGCGTTCGTGATTACGCGGAGGTCAAAGAAAGCGGTAAAGTCACCAGCGCGGTGGCGGATCGCGCGTTAGTGATGCTGGATGTGGATCACTGCGGCTTGGACATCATGGACAGAAAACTCTTGCTCACCATTTTAGAAAAATTTGACGGCGGTCCCGTCGGCGTTGATAACATTGCCGCCGCCATCGGTGAAGCGCGCGACACCATTGAAGATGTATTGGAGCCGTACCTCATTCAACAGGGGTTTTTGCAACGCACTTCCCGCGGACGAATTGCCACACAAAAATCTTACGTGCATTTTCATCGCGCGCCCTCAAAGCAAATCGGCGACCTTTGGGAGACTTTATGATGAATCATCACCGTCATCCTTCAAACGTTGCCGCGCCTGCCCTGCCCTTTGTGTTTCCGGTTCGCGTTTATTACGAAGACACCGACGCCGCGGGAGTGACTTATTACGCAAACTATTTAAAATTTATCGAACGCGCGCGCACCGAGTGGTTGTCGGCGTTTCATATCGAATTACCCGCATTGGAGCGCGATGAGCATACCGTGTTTGTGGTCAAGCGCGTTGAAATAGAATACTTAGGTTCGGCGCGGTTGGGTGATCGTTTATTAGTATTCACCGAACCTGTTAAAATACGCGCGGCGGCTTTGGAGCTTGCGCAAAAGATTACGTTAAACGAAAAAGTTATTATTGATTCGGTGGTGACGCTTGTCACATTAAATACACAGACGTGGCTACCCAAACGAATCCCTGACGTTGTGCGCGAACTCATCGCCACACATTACCCTCATCTACTCTCTTAAACTTTAAAGTAAAGGAAAACTGTGGACTTTATCAACATTCATGCCGACTTGTCGATTGTCACTTTAGTGATACAAGCCTCGTTAATCGTCAAAATTGTTTTGGGCATTTTGCTTTTAGCGTCGTTCTGGAGTCTTTTACGAATTGCCATGAAGTATTTACAACTACGCCGCGCAAGACGTGAAGTGATTACCTTTGAAGATCAATTCTGGCGGGGCGGTGATATTAACGCCATTCACCAATCGCTGGGCAACGTGCGCACCGGCGACGGTTTGGAAAATATCTTTGCCTCCGGGTTTCGCGAATATCAAAAACACAAAAAACAGGCAAGCTCACGCGAGGTCACGGTGGAATCCACGCGCCGCGCCATGAATGTTGCGTATCGTCGTGAATTAGACAGCATCGAATCCGGCTTGCCCGGTCTTGCCACCATCGGCTCGGTCTCGCCTTACATCGGATTATTCGGCACCGTCTGGGGCATCATGAACGCCTTTCGCGGGTTGGCCAGCGTGAGCCAAGCCACGCTGGCGCAGGTCGCCCCCGGCATTGCGGAAGCCCTGATTGCCACGGCAATCGGTTTATTCGCCGCCATTCCCGCGGCCATTGCTTATAATCGTTTTGTCAACGACGTGGACAGGCTGGCGACAAGCTACGAAACCTTCATTGAAGAATTTGCCAACATTTTGTTGCGGCAATCTTAACGGGAGAGACTTCATGCGCCGTCCAAGAAAAGCCATCAACCAAATGAACGTTGTTCCGTACATCGACGTGATGTTAGTCTTGCTCGTGATCTTCATGGTGACCGCACCTTTGATTGCGCCCGGAGAAATCGAATTACCGAATATCGGCACCGCGCCTTCCTCACCCAAGCAACCGATGGAAGTCACCGTGCGTGCGAACGGCACCTTATGGTTAAGGAATCGCGCCGACCCTAAAGTGCCGATACAACAAGTCTCCCCTGAAGTTTTGGTGGAGAAAATCACCGAAGCGCAAAAATCCAACGCGAACCAATCAGTGGTCATTGCGGGGGATAAAAGCGTTCGCTACGAAAGTATTATTTCCGTGTTAGACCTTTTACAAAAAAATAAAGTCAATAAAGTCGGCTTGTTGGTCGTCCCCAACCAAGCAGGAACGGCAACGCCATGATGATCGATCGAAGAATACGTCGCCACCCCATCGACTTCTTCGTCGCGCTGGTTTTTGCGTTGATCGCGCTTGCCGCTTTTGTCGCACTCTTGATGGTCTCGGTTTCATGGCGCAACCCTGCCCCGACGCCCGTGACGGTGGAGGTGATCAGTGATACCCCTGCCGAATCGCCCCCGCGTCCCGAAGCCACAAAACCTCAAGAGCCCCCGCCGCCGCCTCCGCCGCCGCCCAAACCGGCGGTGTCCAAACCGCCGGAGCCTGATGCCGATATTGCGATTAAGCAAAAAGAGGAAAAGAAAAAAGCGGAAGAAGCCGAACGTCTTAAAAAAGAAAAAGCCGAAAAAGAGAAGAAGTTAAAAGAAGAGCGGGAGAAAAAAGAAAAGGCGGAACGCGAACGCAAAGAGAAGGAAAAGAAGGAAGCGCAAGAGAAAAAGGAGCGCGAAGAAAAAGCGCGTCGCGAGCAGGAAGCAAAAGCCGCCGCCGAACGTGAAGCAAAAGAGGCAGTGGCGCGTGAAGCGCAAATGCAGGCACTTTTGGCGCAACAAAAAGCCTTGTCGGAATGGACGGAAAAAATTCGTGGCAAGATTCGCGGCAACATCAATCTGCCGCCGCAAATCACCGGAAATCCCGAAGCGATTTTTGATGTCACGTTGTTGCCGACCGGGGAAGTATTAAACGCAACGCTTGCCCGATCCAGCGGCAATGCCGCGTACGATGATGCGGTGGCGCGGGCGATTACAAAATCTTCGCCTCTGCCCAAACCGGATCGACCGGACGTCTTCCGCCGCGAGCTTCGCTTGCTGTTTCGTCCGAATGAATGAGTTTTAAACGGCAAAAAGTAGTGTTTTACTTTTTGCCGAACCTCTGATTTTTAAATGATGCGCATTATTACCTTAAACACTAACGGCATCCGCTCTGCCGAGAAAAAGGGCGTGGCCAAGTGGCTCAACACGCTTCCTTTGTGGGATGTTTTGTGCATTCAGGAATTAAAGGCGCAAAGGGATGAAATCCCCGAAACCCTGAAAGAACCGAGGCTTGCCAACATCGCGCAATCTGCTTTTTTTCCGGCACAAAAAAAAGGATACAGCGGCGTTTCTGTGGCGGCATCTCAACCTTTTCGCGCCACCTGCGGGTTGGGTGTCCCGGAATTTGACGCGGAAGGGCGTTATCTTCAGGCAGACTTTAATAACCTGACGGTGGTTTCTCTTTATGTGCCCTCCGGCTCTTCGGGCGAAGAACGTCAAGCCGCAAAGTATCGTTTTTTGGATGTCTTTTTACCGCATTTAAAACGATTGGCGCAAGAAAAAGAACATTTAATCATTTGCGGAGACATCAACATCGCGCACCATGAAATTGATTTAAAGAATTGGCGCTCCAATCAGAAAAACTCCGGTTTTCTTCCCGAAGAACGCGCGTGGTTGACCACCATGCTTCAGGAAACAAAACTCGTTGACGTGTTTCGTCAATTAGACAAACGCGCGGAACAATATACATGGTGGTCGAATCGCGGACAGGCATGGGCAAAAAATGTCGGGTGGCGTTTGGATTATCAATTTGCCTCTCCCAAGATTGCCGCCACCGCGCGCGCCGCGACCATCTATAAAGACGAAAGGTTTTCCGACCACGCGCCGTTAATCATAGATTATGATTATTCTCTTTTATAGAAAAGACCCTATAAGTTATATCACCAACATCATTGCACCAAGGGTGATGAGTACACCGCCGATGATTGTTTTTAAGCTCATCGGCTCGCCTAAAAGAGTAAACGAGAGCAACATAACAAACACCACACTTAATTTGTCAATGGGGGCGACTTTGGACACATCGCCCGTTTCCAATGCTTTGAAATAGAAAATCCACGAAAGCCCCGTTGCCATTCCCGAAAGGATTAAAAACAAAAGGTTGGTTTTGCTCAATGCTTTGAGCGTGTTGAACTGCCCACTCAAAATAACGATTCCCCACGCCAAACATAAAACAACAACCGTGCGAATGGCGGTCGCCACATTCCCGTTAATGCCATGAACCCCGACTTTTGCCAGAATCGCCGTCAGCGCGGCAAAAAACGCCGATAACAACGCATAGTATTTCCACATATTGACCCCTTTGTCACCGTTTGAGATATTTTTCGGGAATTCTACTCTCATCGCTTACATAAAGCATGGATCCGTGGCGAGACTAAAATTGGGCAAAAGTCCCTCTTTGAGGTGTTGGGTGTCGATTTTTTCTTTGTTGCCGAATATTTAGTAATACAATACCGACAAAAATCGCTTTTTACTCATCGCTTTTATGATCCGCTTAGATAACATCACACTTGCCCGCGGCACGCGCATCTTATTGCAGGATGTGTCATTGACCATCCACGATCGCCAAAAAATCGGCATTGTCGGCGCAAACGGTTGCGGCAAGACAAGTCTTTTTGCTCTATTGCGCCAAGAAATTTTTCAAGAACAAGGCACCGTAACCCTGCCCCATCACACCGTAATGGCTTATGTCAAGCAGGAAACGCCATCGGTCTCATCCTCTGCATTGGATTATGTGTTAGACGGAGACCTCGAATTACGCGAAATTGAACGCGAGATCGACAAACTTTCCGCCACGCCCTCACACGCGCCGGATAAACACGACGGAGAAAAGCTCGCGCATTTACATCATCGGTTTGAAGCCATTCATGGGTACTCCGCAAAAGCGCGCGCGATGACGCTTTTATCCGGCTTAGGATTTAAGGCGGAAGAGGCAAACCATCCGGTGAACACGTTTTCCGGCGGTTGGCGAATGCGCTTAAATTTAGCACAAGCATTGATGTGCCGAAGCACCATGTTGTTATTGGACGAACCCACCAATCATCTTGATTTAGATGCGGTGATGTGGCTTGAAGAATGGTTGCGTCGCTATCAGGGAACCTTACTGCTCATTACCCATGATCGTGACTTTTTAGACAATGTGGTTAATATCATCGCGCATTTTGATCATCAAACGATCAAAACCTATAAAGGCAATTACGCGCAATTTGAAGCCGAGCGCGCCGCCGCCTTATCCAACCAACAAAATCTTTATAAAAAGCAACAACAACAAATTGCGCATTTGCAAAGTTATATTGATCGTTTTCGCGCAAAAGCCACCAAAGCCAAACAAGCCAAAAGCCGCCTCAAACAACTCGAAAGAATGACCCGCATTGCCGCGGCGCACGTAGACAGCCCTTTTTCGTTTGCCTTCCCGCCGGCAGAGCCCCACACGCGGCAACTGATCCGTCTGGAAAAAGCCGATATCGGGTACGCCCAACCCACCTCCACGCAGACGGTCGTCCGAAATATAGAATTCTCATTATTGTCAGACGCGCGAGTAGGCTTATTAGGACAAAACGGCGCGGGTAAATCCACCTTCATTCGCGCATTGATCGGACAATTACCCTTATTGAAGGGAACGCGCCACACGGCGCGAGAACTTAAAATCGGATACTTTGCGCAACATCAATTAGACGCCCTCAACCCCGATGACTCCCCGCTGGGTCATTTACAAAAACTTGATCCTTCCGCGCGTGAGCAGACCTTGCGTGATTTTTTAGGCGGGTTTGCCTTTCACGGGGATGCGTCCATGCAGTCTATTAACACCTTATCAGGCGGTGAGCGCGCGCGTTTGGCGTTGGCGTTGATTGTCTATCAACGTCCTTGGCTTCTCATCTTGGACGAGCCGACCAACCATTTGGATATCGACATGCGCGAGGCGTTGATTGAAGCCCTTCAGGATTTTGGCGGCGCGCTATTGATTGTGGCGCACGATCGTTATTTACTTTCTTCGACGGTAGATTCCTTTTGGATCATCGAAAACGGTCAATTATCTTTGTTTGACGGCGATTTGGACGACTATAAAATCAAAGTCTTGTCGCGCGATAAAAATCCTGCCGTCTCCGAGGTGAAAAACACAACCCCTGCCATAAGCGCGGATCGAAAAACACAGAAAAAATTAGACGCCGAACATCGTCAAAAAATCGCTCCCTTAAAAAAACGTCAAACGGAAATTGATGAAACCTTAAAGCGGCTCCATACCGAATTAACCACCTTAGAATCTTGGCTTGCCGAACCCACAAATTACGGCGACCATGCGAAAGAATCATTGCAAAAAGCACTTACCCGTCAACGCGAACTGCGTCAACACATTGAAGCCCTTGAGTCTGAATGGCTTAATATCGAAGCCGCGTTGTAAGTTCTCACGCGGCAAATCAAAGGGCTTGATTTTTGTCGGGCTTCCCTTTCACGAAAGCGACCATAAAAAAGGCGGGTTTACACCCGCCTTTTTCCTCCACTTCATCAAACCCTCAAAGGTTTAGTCTTTGGATCCGATGACTTTATAAACCACGGCACCCAAGACACCGCCGATGATCGGCGCTACCCAGAAAAGCCAGAGTTGTTGCAATGCGCCGCTACCGGCAAAAATCGCAACCGCCGTGCTACGTGCAGGGTTCACAGACGTGTTGGTGACAGGAATGGAAATCAAGTGGATCAAGGTCAGGCAAAGACCGATGGCAATCGGCGCGAAACCGGCGGGGGCTTTTTTGTCAGTTGCGCCTAAAATCACAACTAAGAAAACTGCCGTCAACACGACTTCGCAGACAAACGCCGCGATCATTGAATATCCTCCCGGAGAAAGATCACCATAGCCGTTTGAAGCAAAACCACCGACTTCAAACCCGGCTTTTCCGCTGGCGATCACATACAAAACCGCACCCGCGATGATCCCGCCGATCACTTGCGCCACAATGTAAGGCAACAAATCTTTGGAGTTAAAGCGACCCGCCGCAAACAATCCTACCGAAACCGCAGGATTCAAATGGCAGCCCGAAATGTGACCAATGGCGTAGGCCATGGTTAAAACCGTCAAACCAAAAGCAAGCGAGACACCGACAAAACCGATGCCCAGCTCCGGAAACCCGGCAGCCAATACCGCGCTTCCGCAACCGCCCAGTACCAGCCAAAATGTCCCGATGAGTTCCGCTAAATACTTTTTCATACTAATTCCTTTCTTGTTGATAAAAAAATGTCTTTAAAGATATGAAACAGCAAGGCGGGATTATAGACGCTAATTTTTAACAGGGTGCAACCCTATGCCATGCTTGTTACATAATGTTAGCCTTATGATGGAACTTTGTAAAGACTTAGCTAGTATCAGCATTAAGACGCCGGCTTACCTGTGATCATTGAGGCAACAACACATTGACATTCCCGCAGTTTTGATTGCACATCGCCGATAAAGGCTCTTCCCAAAGCAGTAAATAATGTCCGATTTCAACGCCGTTGAGATCAATGATAGGCGTATAAAGGATCAGGCGGTTTCCGTGCTTAAAATAGCCGGTACCGTTAAATTCGTAATCATCCAAGAAACGAAACGGATTGACTTTCTGGTTGATCAGCGTGTAGTGCTTTAAAATTTGATCCGCACTAAAACCCGCCTTAGAAGAAATATCTAAAAACTCATTTTTCATCAAGATGTAAAAATCAATCCCTCGGTTTTTGAAAAACGGTTGATACCGTTCAGGAAAAATGACCGTTTCAATGGTACCCAAATATTGGTTATCTTCAAAAACGGGAACGATTGCCCGCTCAAGCATGCCATAGCGTCCCACCTCAATCCCTTGTACGGGTTTTTGGGTGGTGCCGGCAATTTTAAGAGACTGCCTGAAAGAAACCAGATTATCCCCGCCCGGAATCAAATCATCAAAAAGGCGCACTAAACTCTTATAGTCTTTGGTATGAAGGTGAATCCCGGAGCGCGCAAATATCTCGTTTTGATTCATGTGTTCTTTAATCTTTCTCATGGTTTCATAACAAGTATCGTGCCGTGTCGTTTTAAAACATTGAATCACGTCTGGATTGTTTGCCAATAAAAGCGAGGA
>JAIRPA010000203.1 GCA_031257235.1 Burkholderiales bacterium
TGGAATTGGATTGGAGTTGCGTTGTTTGGGACGGTGATTTGCGTTACTTGCCTGACGGGTGGCAAACTTTTTCTTTTGTGGGTAACAGATGGAAAAAAGAGCGTAAAAAATATCTTATAAACGCTTATCGTGTTTTGCTGACTCGCGCAAGGCAGGGAATGGTTATCGTTGTTCCTGAAGGGGATCAAGAAGATGCAACACGTAAAAGCGAATTTTATGATTCAACCTTCAACTATCTGAAAGATATTGGTTTGACGCAACTTGAGTAGAGCTTTCTTAAAACCCCGGAATTTCTCGAAAAGCGAGACTCAATAACAAGATTCAACAGCAGTTATAAATTTCCATAATGATTACGCGTGTTGATAAACCAATCATCAAAAATGATGGAACGAAGCGGGCAGGGGAGAGATGGGATTTTGCTGTTCGTCGACGACCGTGAGTTTTTGAGAGTCGGTGATGACACCGATGCGGCTCAAACGCAGATTGAGGGTTGTTGAAAGTGCGGCAATGGCGGCGCGGTTTTCAGGCGGCGCGGTGAAACATAATTCATAATCATCGCCCCCCGCCAAAGCGCACGAAAGCGCCAAGCTCCTCGTTTTCTCATCGGCTAAACACTTTAAAAGCACGGGGTCTGCCGGCAACGCGGATAAAAATACGGTCGCGCCGACGCCGGACCCCTTTAAAACATGCGATAAATCCCCGGTTAATCCGTCCGAGACATCAATGGCGGATGAGGCAAGCCCGCGCAAAGCCATGCCCAATTCCACACGCGGGGAGGGCGTTTCCAACCGAGCGCGAAGCCGCGCCAAATCCGGGGCATCCCAACAAAGATCGTTGTGCATGGCGCGTAACGCCAACGCCGCGTCGCCAATCGTGCCGGACACCCAAATATCGTCGCCCGTGGTTGCCCCCGATCGCTTTAACGCAAGCGCTTCGGGAACGTCTCCGATAATCGTCACGGTGAAAGACCTGCCTCCTTGGGCGGCGCGGGTGGTGTCCCCGCCGATGACACTGACGCGATACTTTGACGCTAAGGCAAAAAAGCCGCGCGAAAACGCGGAGAGCCAATCAAAATCGGCGTCGGGAAGACTGCCCGACAACAAGGCAAAACGCGGCACCGCCCCCATCGCCGCCATGTCGGATAAATTCACCGCCATCACTTTGTGCCCCAAGGTAAAAGGAGGAACATCAGAGAAAAAATGCCTGCCTTCGTTTAAGGTGTCGGTGGAGACGGCAAGGACATTGCCGTCAATAGGAGCAATTAACGCGGCATCGTCACCGATGCCCAAAAGCACGCGGTGATCTTCAAGTGATGCTTTAAAAAAACGATTGATGAGCTCGAATTCATTCATATTTTTACGTATTTGGCAGAGGGGTACGCCGGTGGTTGCGGGAGGCAGGGGGCATAGAGGGCGGGCAAGACAAGCCTCACCCTACCTTTTCAATGCCGAATCCCGAATCCCGAATTCACCATCAACCTTTCCCCCCCGATTCCTGTTTGTCGGCGCCGGATTCTGAAACCAACAAGCGGCAACCCGCCAATGCCATTTCTTCCAACGCGCGTTTTTCATCGTCCGGCTTTACGTTGACGGCGGCGACGGCATCGCCTAAAACCATCACCGAAAATCCGAAACGTCGCGCGTCCAAACAGGTGGCGCGAACGCAATAATCGGTGGCTAATCCGCCGATAAAAAGCGTGCTGATTTTTAAAGACTTTAATTTTTTAAGCAGGGTAGAACCGCCGGCGGCAAAACCTTCAAAGGCGGAATAAGCATCTTTTTCCGGGGTGACGGCTTTGGAGACGATGATTGCATCGATAGGAACGTTTAAAGCGGCGGCAAATTCCGCGCCGGGCGTTTTGGCAACGCAATGGGGCGGCCAAATGCCGCCGTAAGTCGTAAACGAGCAGTGATTTCTGGGATGCCAATCGCGCGACAAAATCACGGTGCGGTTCTGCGCGGTGAAAAGGTCAATGTATTGGCGGCACACAAACGCAACTTCGTTGCCTTTGGAAACGGCAAGCGCGCCGCCGGGCAAAAAATCGTTCTGCACGTCCACGATCAAAAGCGCGGCGTTTTCAGGAATGGAACGAGGAAAAGAGTGTTGCGTGTTCATGTTTTTTCTTTCGGAAAAAAAGCGTTTTTAAAGTCTGACATTTTATCGGGGAGGCGCCATCACTTTGGCGATTAAATCGTGATCGGTGGCGTCGGTAATCTGCACTTGGGCAAATTCGCCGACGGCGAGCGTGTGACCGTCCGCCACGTGAACCACACCGTCGATTTCGGGGGCATCTCCCATGCCGCGCGCGATCGCCAACACGGATTTTTTGCGCCCGATTTTGCCGTGCGCGTGCGCGTCGACCAGCACGGTCATCTTGCGGCCAATCATCTCGCTTAATTTTCGCGCACTGATAAGCGATTGGGTTTCCATAAAGCGCGCGAGACGCGCTCCTTTGAGTTCTTCGTCCACCGGATGCTCCAAAGTATTGGCTTTGGCGCCTTCCACCGGAGAATAGGGGAAAGCACCGACGCGATCCAACCGCGCTTGGCGTAAAAAGTCAGTGAGGGTGTCAAAGTCTGCCTCGGTCTCCCCGGGAAAGCCGACAATAAACGTGCTTCTTAGGGTGATCGAAGGCAGGGTGCGTCGCCACGCCGAAATTCGATCCAGCATTTTTTCAGGCGCGGCGGGGCGTTTCATCGCTCTTAAGATTTTGGGGCTGGCGTGTTGCAGCGGGACATCCAGATAAGGCAAAACGCCGGTGTGTCGGGTGTCGGTGTCGCCATGACGCGCAAGCGATTCCGCCATGATTTCGACCAATTCATCGACCGCCGGATAGGGGTAAATATAGTGCAACCTCACCCACGCGCCGTATTGTTTGGCAAGCCTGTCTAACTCTTCCACCAGCGACGAAATGCGTGTTTTGATCGGACGCCCTCCGGCAAACCCCGTTTTATAGCGGAGGTCGCTGCCGTAAGCGGCGGTATCCTGCGAGACGACAATCAATTCTTTGACCCCCGACAAAAATAATTTTTCCGCCTGCAAAAAAACCTCGGCAATCGGGGTGGAACGAAGCGCGCCGCGCAACGCGGGGATCACGCAAAAGGTGCAGTGGTGGTTGCACCCTTCGGAAATTTTCAAGTAGGCGTAATGGCGCGGCGTTAATTTGATGCCCGTGTCGGGAATCAAAGATGCATCGGGTTGATGCGGCGGCGGGAGATGGCGGTGAACCGCCTTCATTACGGCATCATCGGCATGAGGCGGCGTGACCGCAAGGACGTTCGGATGATGTTTGCGGATAAAATCGCCTTTTTCGCGCGCGCCCAAGCAGCCGGTGACAATCACCTTGCCGTTTTCGGCGATCGCTTCGGCAATCGCGTCTAAAGATTCGGCGATGGCATCGTCAATAAACCCGCAGGTATTGACAATTACCAAATCGGCATCGGTATAATTTGCGGCGGTTCTGTAACCTTCTGATTTAAGACGGCTTAAAATGGTCTCGGAATCAACGAGTGCTTTCGGGCAGCCCAAAGAAACAAACCCGACTAAAGGCGTG
>JAIRPA010000031.1 GCA_031257235.1 Burkholderiales bacterium
TACTTTTTGCCGAACCCCTGAACTATTTCTTACCTGCCGCTTTGATTTCAAACGATAACGCGCCGGACGCGGTTTTAACCGCCTCGACATTCGATGAGCCGACCATCAAAGGGCGCACGCCCGGATGGCAACGCAATTGATCAAAGTTCGCACTGCCGATTTTCGCGTCGTTAAATATAATATTTTCAGACACCACGACCTCGTGGATCGTCAGATGATCAATCTTCGTTTTTGAAAAATAAAAAGTCTTGGTGAATACTTTTTCAAGTGTTGCCGTTTCGGCGGCAAGCATGAAGGAGGCGACAGGCAGGTGCGCGTCTTTCAAGGAAACATTCGTCACCTTGCCGTGAAGACAATTGCCGATGAAGTCTTCATCGTGAGTTTTGTCTTCGCGGCATTTGATGTTTTCTACGATAAGATGATCCACGTGCGATTTGTCTCCGAGCGTACATTGAAAAGAACCGTCGTAATCCTCCGGCGGCTCATAACCTTCCAAAACGCAGTTTTTAAGGGTCACGGTTTGCGCCTGATCCAATCGAATATTCAAAAAGCCGCCGCGCAAGTCGGAAAGTTGGGCATCTCCTAGAATATCTGCCGCCAATGAAACATAATCAAACGTGTTGTTTTTGAATATGAGTGAACGAAGGTTGGCGCCGATACGTAGGGTTTGGGTTAAGGTGCATCCGTCCACGATCATTTCCGCAAAAATGGGGTCATTTTCATCGGCTTCACCGCAGATCATGTCGCTTTCTTCAAAGGCGCAGTTTTTATACACCACTTTGCCCATGCCTGCCACGTCGAACCATTTGGCGCGACAGGCTTCGTAATAGACATCTCCCCTCGGAGAAATGGCGCCGCGTCGGTTGCGATCAGAGGTTGATCCGATGAAAGCACATTCTTTAAACACCAAGGCTTTGGCGGTTAATTCATCGTTTTTCACGGAACTCATGCCGGTAAGAAGATAGCTTTCTCCTTCAAATCGACACCGAAGAAAAACAACATTGTCCATCACTTGCGCTTGAAACTGCGCCATGAATAAACAGTTTTCAAAGATGCAGTTTTGGATGCGCAAGAATGAAGAGATGCCGAAAAAACAACAATCTTTGAAATAAATCTTTTCCCAGGCTTTATTGATGAAGGGGCGCATGTCCGGGAAGTCGATATGCTCCACCATCAGCATTTTGTCGCCGTTGACCTGAACGAAAGCCTCGCGGTCAACCAATAGATTGTAGAGAATCGGCATTTGCTCGATACGACGATCCGCTTTTGTGGGTGTGGGTGTGTCCGCCATGTTTTAATCCTGTCTGCGCTAAGGGAAGTGGCAGATATTATATCGTTGAGTGTGCGTCAAAAAAGTCGATCAGGGGTTCAGGGATCAGGGATCAGGGATCAGGGATCAGGGATCAGGGATCGTCATTTAAGCGCGTAGTTTGCTTTAGCAAACGAAGTCGCAGAATCCCGCCGCCGTTTTTGCAAAAAAGGATCAGGCTTTGCCTGTCTTTTTTTGGAAATATCCAACCGGCAAAAAGTAGGTTTTTACTTTTTGCCGAACCTATCAGGGATCAGGGATCAGGGATCAGAAACGCTGCCGCAAATGGGGTGCATCAAATTTGGCGACCATCCCTCACTTACCTCGTCATTGCGGGCTCCGACCCGCAATCCGGTTTTTCCGCTTTTAACGGGCGAGGCAAGCCTCGCCCCTACTAACCTCTGATTCCTGATCCCCGACCCCCCCAACACTCAATGATATGTAAATAAACTATAAACAAACCGGCATAATCAATTCTAAAAGCAAAAGAGGGCGTCTTTTTTTTGTAAAAAATATAATAAAAGCATGGATGTTACACAGTTGTTTGTAAAAAACTATTGACAAGGCGTAACAACTATTTATGATTCGACGTTATGAAATCAGCACAAACAATCATCGGTTTGGCGATTCATGTTTGGATTATTTTTTGTGGCTCATGTGAATTTTTTTGTTGTCCCTATGATTGACCGAATGACTGATATAGATACTGCTACCGGAGAAATGACATGACATCAAAGCGATGTTTGATTAAAAAAACTTTCCCCCTGTTTCACGCTTCACCCCTCCCCCCACTCTTTGATTTTTCTGAACCGCCTTTAAAACACTTCCCAAGCCTCGTCGCTTTGGCGTTGATGTTGGGGTCGGGGGGAAGTTTTGCCGCGCCGACACCGGAGATTGCGCGGTTGAGTTTATTTTTATTCGATGGCGAACACAGTTATGAGGATCGTCGTGTTGTTCAGCCGGTGAGTCAATTCCCGTCACACTTAGGCGTTCATTTTGAATCTTCTTTAAACAATGAAGGCGTTCAAGTTTTCACGTGGACGATTAAAAATACCGGCAACACGCCCATCCACAATTTGCGGTTCACGGGCTTGGCGGATGTCGATATTTCCGCGGACACCAATACTTTTTTTAACGAATACGGCACGTTGCAATCGTTGAGTGTTCCTGCCGGCGCGATGGCACCGGACAAATGGGAAATCGGCGAGCCGGGCTATCATCACGGCGATTTAATTGCCCGCGCTTTTACCGGCAATCTGAATCAGCGCAGCGACCATGAAGTTGCCACGAATGCCGACGATGCGGCAATGGCACTCTCGTTGCCGGTGGAGGCGCTGGACGCGGGGCAAACGCTCACGCTCACGGCGTGGTTGGGCAATATCCGGCAAGGGTTACAACAAATCGACATCGCCGATCAGGGGACGATCGGCTTTTTAATGTTTGCGACAAAAGATCAAATCGCGCCTTCCATCCAAACGGCGGACTACGCCGTCACCAAAACCGCGTTAGCCTCATCGGTCAATGTGGGGGATAAAACGGGCTTTCAAATCGCGGTGACAAACCTCGGAGCGGATGCCGGCACGGGAGTGACATTAACCGACATTATTTCGCCGGAACTTTCCAATCTCACATGGCGTTGTACGGTGACGGGGAACGCGGTCTGCGGGACGACGGCAGGAACAAGCCACGCCATCAACGTCACGGCGCAAATTCCGACGGGCGACAGTGTGATCGTCCGAATCGACGGCACGGCAGGGGTTGCCGGCACCCTGATCAATACCGCGACGATTGCCGCGAACGAGGGCACCGTAGACCCCAACCTCGCGAACAATCAAAGCACCGCAAGAATTGTGGTGGTGGACAATCCCCCGCCTGATCCCGGCACCGACCCGGATACCGATACCCATATTGTCAACGCTTACGGCTTATCGCACACCACCTTGATTACCACAGGGGCGGCGGTTAAAGACGGGAACGTTTATGTGTGGGGCTTCAGAGGATCGGGGCAACAGGGGAACGGCGTTTTGGCGGTGACGGATAAAACGCCGCCGGCGAAGGTGAAGTCTTTATCGAATATCACACATTTGACCGGCGGAGCGTATCACTTGGTGGCGTTGGATCAAGAAGGCAATGTCTATGGTTGGGGACAAAGCGGCTATGGCGAAACCGGGTGCGCGCCCAATACGCTGATTTACGTCACCACGCCTTGTCGCGTGATGGGCAACGTTCAAGCGATTGCGGCGGGAGAATACTTTACGGTCGCGCTGGATAAAGACGGCAATGTTTGGACATGGGGACACAACCTTTACGGACAGTTGGGCGACGGCACGATCAACAACAGCAGTGCGCCCAAGAAAGTCAACTTAAACGGCGAGAAAGCA
>JAIRPA010000046.1 GCA_031257235.1 Burkholderiales bacterium
AGGATTTGTTGGACGTACTCCAAACCGGTCAAAGGCTGGATGCCCTTTACCGGCAAGTGGGAATACAGCTTACCGGCAGACAAATGTTGCGAACGTGAAGAAAACGATAGTTATACGGGGGAGGTTGAACTTTTTGCGCGCCAACGGTATCAACGCTTCGTGATGGAATTACCGAAAGACTTGGGGGATGGTACGGTGCCGGCGTGTTCCGGTGCCGCGCCCACCCCGTATTGCAAACAGATTTTTAAACACGACGATACGGTGATGAATAAAAAATCTTACGGACACGCGGATTCGTACACTGCTGAAATCACTCAGGATGTGACGCTTTATTCGGTTGCGCGGATGATTTCGGACTACAAAGCGAAAGGTTGAGCGTGAATAGCGGAAAAATTGTAGTCAGTTTAATCGTTGTTGCCTGCCTGACGGCTTGCGACAATCAAAATTCGAGTGTGGCACAGGATGGGAGAGCCCAAATGACGGAACAACAAGCAACGCAAACAGCAACAATACCCCCCCAAGAAACCCAACAGGTGGAGTTAAAACCAGAATTCACCCCCAAAAAAACATGGTGCTTGGGTCGGTATCAGGTTGACCTGCCGGAGGGCGTGTCTATTTTTGACAAGGTTGTACCGGATGAGACCCGATTTTTTGGGCAAAAGACGCTTCTTTCCGAATATGGCGGCGGATGGAAATATCGTTCCGTGGATGTGGTGATGCCCAACGAGATGATGAATCACGACGCCTTTGAAAAGAGAATGAAGGCGAGAGAGAACGAACTTAAAAAGCAACCCAACGATGAAGGAGGGTCAATGTTTGTTCAATCGTCAAAACCCGATAACAACACTCATATTATTGTGAGGTGGTCAGGAGATTACGGCAAAGTAATGGCGGTTGCCGAAGGTTATAAATGGTCTGACGGAGTGATGTTTCATCTGGATTGGAAAATTAACCCGGACTTCCTTGATGATGACCTTAAAGGGATGACTGAACGGCTTGCTCAACTTCGCGCAAGGAAGAAAGACGAGATTCCGAAAGAGCGCGGGTTTTGTATTCCCGACGGGATTTTTTTAGAGCCGACGGAATCGTTTCGCGGACCCATTCTTGCGGCGTTTCGATGGGAGGATCGTCCTGATTTGGATTTTACGATTCGCGTGGATTCCGTTCCGCCCGCATCCGATCCCGGTTTATTGGCGCGAGAAAGTGGTTTTATGGGGAAATTAGGCGATGAGGCCAAGCGCGTGACCACCTTGAGAAAAGGCGCAAGACCTCTTCCCGGTTTACCCGGTGGCGAAGAGATTTTGATGTCGTTCACAGAACCCGAAGGTCGCAACCAATTGTTTATATGGGAAGATCGGGGAAGAAGCATTGATGAACCGTTTTTAAGGATTGAGTTTGAAAGCGGGATTCACGACAAACCGTCCTCCGTCACCGACGCCGAAGCCCTCGCGTTCTGGGATGCGGTCATGAAAACCTTCCGGGTTCGTGTGGTTGATTCCAAAACAAGCGGAGTGGAGGATGTTTTTGAAAAAACCGTCGCCACCGGTGAAAAATGCCCCAAGGACGGGCAGTGGCGAAGTGTGGAAGACGGCGCGGTGTTGAAGTTTGTGGCGGGGCAGATCATGCCGCCCGTGATCTTTGCCAAACCTGCGGAAGGTTTTTTGGCCAAACTTACCGGCAAAACCACCACCTATCAAGCGCCGGGACATTGGGCGTGGGTGGAGGAAAAAGCGGAGGGTATCGCTATTGCCCATCCCGCACCTGAAACGGTGAAGCAGGAAGCAAGCGAACCCCAAGATTTAACTTCGGCGGACGGTGCCACAGAAAGTCAGTCGCCCAAGTAAAGCTAATATTCATTATCCCGCCTATCTTGTTGTGAAGAATAAAGTCAAACAAACTCTGATTTGTTGTGTGATTGCCGCTTGCCTGACGGCTTGCACACGAACACCCGACAATCGAGGGAACACCATGACGAATACCCACTTGACCGAACAACAAATTGCCGAATTGACCGCAAAAGCCCACGCAATCGCCAACCCCTCGCCGCCGGAAGTTAAAACCAAGACTTGGTGCTTTGGTCAGTTTCAGGTGGAGATGCCCGAAGAGATGAGCCCCTTTGTCACCACCGATTACACAAAAGACTTTGCGCAAAAGACGATATTTGTTTTGGGCGAACACGGGGGTGAATGGAAGTATCGTTACGCAAATATTATTCTTCCCAATGAAACGATGACGCACGACGTTTTTGTGAAGAAAATGAAAGCGCGTGAAGATGAGTTAAAAAAATCACCCAATAACGAGGGCGGTTTCATGTTTGTTGAATCCAATCAGCCGGATGAGAACACCCGTGTGATTGTAAGATGGCAAACCAACCTTGGAAAGATTATGGTAACAACCGAAGGTTACAAATGGGTTGATGGTAAAGTAATTCATCTCGATGCCGAAGCTGACGACGATCATATTAAAGAATCTGCGCAAGACATGGTTGAGCGTCTGGAAATCTTGCGTTCACGTAAATCAGATGAAATTCCCAATCAAAAGGGATTCTGCGTTCCTGATGGTATTTTTGTTGAGGGCGAAGCGCGCAATGGACAAATTGTGTTGGACTTTATGTTTCCGGGTCGAGATGATGTTGCGTTTGTTTTTGATATTGGGAAAATCTCAAAAATTGATGGTCCTTCGCTTTTAAATAGAGTTGGCGGAATGATGAGTAAGATCGGACCGGAGGCTCACCGCGTTAAAACAATTCGCAAAGAAAAAAGATCAATACCGGGCTACCCGAACGGCGAAGAATGGATGATATCAGCACCGGGAATCGACGGCACCCGTGATTTTTCTTTTATTTGGGAAGGAGATAGCGATGGTACGAATGAGCACCCCGTGGTTCGAGTAGAGTTGACTACAGGTAATTTTGGAAAACCCTCTTCAATGAATGAAATTGAAGCAATCGCGCTTTGGGATAGAGTATTAAATACTTTTAAAGTTCGTGTGGTCGATCCTAAGACAGCACAGGCACAAAATCTATTTCCCAAGTCCATCGCCGGCGGCGAGAAGAGGGAAGAGGTCAGAGTTCAGCCGTAGGGGACGCAGCCCTCGGCGTCCCGCGCCGCCTTTCCCTACAAAAAAGTATCGGGCTTTGCCCGTACTTTTTTGCAAATTCCAACCGCCCAACCCGAACTGCCCAAAACTCAA
>JAIRPA010000144.1 GCA_031257235.1 Burkholderiales bacterium
CGCGATGTTGTATTGCCGCCGTATAAGCCGCAAAAACTTTAAAGATATCTTGACCGCCACGATTCAACTGCCAAATTTCATCGTCTGTCCAATCCGCCACCAAGGCTCTTAATTCAGGCGTATTGAAAAAATGTTCACGCACATACGCCCCGTTTTTGGCTTTATAGGTTTGATATTCGCCGTCGCAAATTTCCATCATCCGTTTTTTGAGAATCCCTTTTTTATCCCGATTAAAAAGCGTATCCCAGCGCGTCCCCCAAATCACTTTAATCACATTCCAGCCCGCACCGCGAAACTGCGCTTCTAATTCTTGGATGATTTTTCCGTTGCCGCGAACGGGACCGTCCAAGCGTTGCAAATTACAGTTCACAACGAAAATGAGGTTATCCAACTTTTCGCGTGCCGCCATTCCGATCGCGCCTAAAGTTTCGACTTCGTCGGTTTCGCCGTCGCCCAAAAACGCCCAGACTTTACGGTTTGCCGCGTCTTTTCCGTCGATCAAGCCGCGCGCCACCAGATACTTCATGAACCGCGCCTGATAAATCGCCTGAATGGGTCCCAACCCCATGGAGACAGTCGGAAACTGCCAAAAGTCCGGCATCAACCAAGGATGAGGATACGAGGATATGCCTTTGCCGGCAGTCTCTTGTCTAAAATTATCCAGCTGCTCTTCGGAAAGTCTTCCCAAAAGAAACGCCCGCGCGTAAATGCCCGGAATAGAATGCCCCTGAAAATAGATGAGGTCTCCCTCTGAAGCTTCAGACGGGGCTTTCCAAAAATGCGTGAAACCGACATCGTATAAAGTTGCCGCTGACGCAAACGACGCAATGTGTCCGCCGACGTTGGTTTGACGATTCGCCCGCACGACCATCGCCATCGCGTTCCAACGCATGAAAGCGTGAATCCGCAATTCCATATCCGGGTCTCCGGGATAATGCGGCTGCGCGTCGGAGGGAATCGTGTTGATGTATTCGGTGTTGGCACTGTAGGGCGTCTCAGCGCCGCGTTCGCGCGCTTCGGCGATCACGGCTTCAATCAGGTGATGTGCGCGTTGCCCTCCTTCTTTTTCAATGGCGGACGCGATGGCGTCAACCCATTCACGGGTTTCCGTCGGGTCGCTGTCAACATAAGGGGCATTTTGATTTGCCGGTGTTATCATGGTTTTTCCTTTGGGATGATTTGACAAAAAGTGTCATTGCGTAAAAGTTTCATTGAGGGCGGCTACCATCGTTTCAAAAAGAAACAACGGCAAAAAAAGCGACGAATCATCGTCCACCCCCCAAAAGCCGGCAGTGACACCCATTGAACGGATTGTGTAAAAGTCTTTCTTTATCATAAACAATGTGGTCGCTATTATCGCAAATCCCAAGCACGGCGGCACAGAATCATTTTTTGGGGTGTCGCCACAAGTTGTTGCGATCTGTTAAACTTTGCGCAAAGCCCGTCGGCTTTTCATCACAATAATTTCTACCCGACCACAAAGGAATCATTCATCATGACAGAAGAAGTGATTAATGCGGAAATTGTCAATACTCCCGAACCCATCGGCAACGACGACAAAAATTTAGCGATGCTCGCGCATCTTTTGAGTATCGTCACGAGTTTTGTCGGCGCTTTGGTCATTTGGCTCATTCACAAAGAACGCACGGATAAATCCTACGTGAACGCGCAGGCGAAAGAAGCGCTTAACTTCCAAATTTTGGTGATGATTGCATGGATCATCGCGCTTTCTTTCAACGTCTTCCCGCTCATCGGTTCGCTTATCTTTATGATCTTCGGATTTATTATTTTCTGGGCAAATCTTATTTTTTGCATCGTTGCCGCGATTTCGGCTTCCCAAGGGAAACCCTTTCGTTACCCTTTAAGCCCACACCTGATTAAGTAAGGGCAAGCCGCCCCACGAAATTCCCGCGGATGAATCTTGTGGATGACGCGACAAACGAAAATGTTTGTTTGATCTCTAAAAACCGCCGAATTTCCCACGACGCCATCGCACAGCCTAGGCAATCTTGGGAAATCGTCGCCGGTAAAAAAACGGAATTTTCTCGATAAATTTTATGAACGACGAACAATTACTCAGATACAGCCGACACATCGCCTTGCCGGAACTCGGCATCGAAGCCCAAGAACAATTTTCCAAAGCCAACGCCGTCATTGTGGGGGTGGGAGGCTTGGGTTCGCAAGTGGCGCAATTTTTAGCCGGTGCCGGCGTGGGAACGCTCACGCTGATTGACAGCGACACGGTCGACATCACCAACTTACAACGTCAAACGCTTTACACCACGGCCGACATCGGCTTGAAAAAAGTGGAAAGCGCGTGTCTGCATCTTCTCACGCAAAACCCTGAGATCATGATCCGAACGCACGACGACCGCGCGGATTTTCAAAAACTTGTCGACATTTTTTCGGGCGCGTCGATTGTGATCGACTGCACCGATAATTTTAAGACGCGGCACGCTATCAATCGCGCCGCGGTTGCCGCCAAAATTCCGCACGTTTCGGGCGCGGCCATTCGTTTCGACGGTCAGATTACCCTCTTTGATCACCGCGATTCAAACGCGCCCTGTTATCACTGCATCTTTGGTGAAGAGGAAAGTCTGGAAGAGGCGCGGTGCGCAACCTTGGGCGTATTCGCGCCTTTGGTCGGTATTGTCGGCAGTATCCAAGCCGCCGAAGCCTTAAAAGTGTTGGCGCAAACGGGCAAAACCCTCTCCGGGCAAATGCTGATGATCAACGCGATGACCATGGAAGCCCATGCCGTCAAACTTCACAAAAATCCGCTGTGCGCGGTGTGCGGCATTTAAAGATAAAGCCCCGGACAAACCCTTGGTTTGTTTCAGGGATCAAAAGATCAGGGATCATGTCGCGGGACGGACAAGTCCGCCACCTACCGATACCGATTGATCGCGTCCCGCAGTGCCGCCGCTTCTTGTTGCGGATGATCGGCAAAAATAATCGAACGGCTGGCGTTAATCATGAGCCCTTTTTTATCAAGCGTGAGCCCGTTCTCACACACCGCCGCCAAATCGCCGCCTTGCGCGCCGACGCCCGGCACCAGAATCGGCATGTCGCCGACTTCTCCGCGAACATCACGCAAAACTTGCGGTACGGTGGCGCCCACCACCAACCAACAATTGTTTTGACCATTCCAATCTTGCGCGACATTACGCGCCACTTTGCGCCACATCGGCAAACGCTCATGGTTGTCTTCAACCATCAAATCTTGAAATTCTCCGCTACCGGCGTTTGAGGTGTGACACAAAATAATTGCCGCTTTATCGCTTCTTTTCAAAAACGGGCGCAAAGCCTCGCCCCCCAACCAAGGGTGCAAGGTGACGGCGTCGGCGTGAAGGGCGTCGTAAAAAGCGGTGGCGTATTGATCGCTCGTATTGCCAATGTCCGCGCGTTTGGCGTCGATGATCGTGACCACGTCAGGGGCAAGCTGCCTTAAATACTCCATCGTGCGGCGCATAGCCTCCCAACCTTCGGCGCCCCGCGATTCATAAAACGCGCTGTTGATTTTGTACGCGCAGGCAAAATCCAACGTTTGATCGATGATCGCGCGATTAAACGCAAACTGCGGCATTTCGTCGTCCATCCATGCGCGAGAAAGGCGGGCATAATCGCTGTCTAACCCCACGCAAACCAGTGAATGCGTTTTTTCGATACGCGCGTTTAATTTATCGGTAATGTTCTTCATAGACTTTTGAGTTGTCGTTGAAACCTTTGCAAAACCCCGCGATTTCGCAGGGAATGCCGGTTTAGTTTTCCGTCCCTGCCGCGACCAAACCATGACGACGCGCCCAAGGCCAGGGATCATTCAACCAATCGGCAACCACTTCTTTTTGCCGGGCTGAAATGCGTCCGGTTTGAACGGCAATATCCAAAATAATATCGAATGTTTGTAATGTGTGCGTTTTAACTTTCGCGTTCGCAAAAGCGTCGGCCGCCTCAACAAACTTATAACTTGTAATACTCATGCAGTCTTCGACAATCGCGCCGGACTCACGCAACGCCGCAACGCTGTCCAAACTCGAAAGCCCTGTGGAGATGTGATCTTCAATCAACAACACCCGTTTGCCGCGCACGTCGCCCCCTTCGACGCGGTTTTTGGTGCCGTGCGTCTTGGCTTGCTTGCGCACAAATATATTGGGAATGTTTAAGCGATACGCCAGCGCCGCGCTGTGCGGAATGCCGGCAGTTTCCACGCCGGCGATCACATCAAAACTTAATTTGCGCGCTTCAATATCGGAGCTTAATGCTTCAATCACGTCGTGCCATGCTTCGGGATGAAAAATTAAACAACGGTTGTCCACGTAAATCGGCGAAATCATTCCCGATTTAAAGCGTACCGGATTTTCAAGCAAAAACATGATCGCGTTGATGTTCAACAAATGTTCCGCGATGATTTTAGAGGCGATCGGAGAAGTCATAATAAAAATCCTTAAATGTAATCAATGAAATAAAGCTATCAATCAATAAAAAGCGATTAGTGCGATTTGATCTCTTGTGCGAGTAACGGATTCCACATCGCGCCGGTCGCGCTCATCACGGCATCGGCGCCGTGATTGATGTACGCGTGATAATCTTCTTTTGCCATCACGCCGCCGCCGCCCACGATAGTATAGTTTAACTTTAATTGATCGCGCCATGCGGCAAGCCGTTGGGTCATGATCAGCCCCGCCCAACGAATGTCCGCGCCGCAAATGCCGGCAAAATCGCGTCCGGGCAAAGGGCTTTTCCCGTGTGAATCGACAACATAGGCTTGTAGAGTATTGATCGCGCAAAACCCTTCGACGCGATCGCCCACGGCGCGAACCAACGATGCCAACAGCGCTTCGTCTTCAAAGTACGCAAGTTTTAACAACAACGGACGATCATTGACCGCTTTTTTAATGCCCGACACAATCGCGCTGACTTTATCGACATCAAAGCACAGTAAACCTTTTTTGCCTTCGTTCGGGCAGGACAAATTGGCTTCCAGCACCGGCGCGCCGGTTTCAACAACCATTTGCGCGGTTTTTATATAATCTTTAACCTGTGCCTCGCCCTCACCGCTTCCTTGAAAACTGCCAATTAAAATTTGCCCCGCACGCGCCGCATGAACGGCATTTTTCATGTCGGGTTGCCAGATTTCAGGCGACTGCGAAGGAACACCAAACGAATTGGTGATGGCGTTCGGACGGTGATGTTCGGGAATCGACAAGGCTTCAACGGTTTGACCTGAAACCAATTGCCCCTTCACCTTGACTTCAATAATATTCGGAAACGGCAAACACTCACGCTTTGCCGAACGCACGGTTTTATACACGGCAAGATCGAAACCAAAGCGAAACGCCGCCTCACAAAAGCGCGCGTTCAATAAGGGTCCGGCAGGAATCCCGAAGGGTTCAAAAACCGGCAACCCCAGCAAACGTTTTAACGGTTTTTCCGTAGGTTGCGGTAAAACGCGATCCTCCGCGAAGAGCCCAAAAGGGCCTTCACGATAATTATCATCATACGTTTTGGCGGGATTATAAAATGGCTGAACGGACATAATGTTCCTCATTGGCGGCATCTTTGGTAGCGCCGGACTCTTGGGCAGGAATCAAGCCTAATGCCTGACGCCCATACGTTGTGGCAATTTTAACGATTTCATCAAAATCCATAAAGCGACAGCCGGCCGACAGTAAACTCAACTCGCGCCACAAATCACCTTCACAAAACGGCACCATCGCATCGCAAATATTATCGGTGCCCAGAGCCACCGGCACACCGGCAGGCAACAACTCATCCACCGGCGTCAAAGAATTATGAGAAGGTGCGATAAATTCCGAACGCGGCGTGTCGATCCACGCCATCGGACAGGCAATCATCATCACACCGGATTCGCGCAGTTTTTCATAGAGTCTTTTACGATATTGTTTGGAGTGCGCGGCAATCGAAATGCCGTGTATCGCGACGACACGATGCCGCATCCCGTGTTCAATGGTTTTGTCGCACAAAAGTTCCGTTTCGTATTCCCGCGCGTGATTGAATTGATCTACATGAACATGCACCATTTTGTTCATGGATTTTGCCGTCCCCAGAACAATGTCTAAAGCCTCACTGCCCCGTCCAAAATCGCGTTCATCGCGCTTGGGCAACGCGCCGATGACATCCACCATTTGAGCCCCCAAATCAAACCAGTGTCGCGCTTCAGGATCAATCACGCCTTTGAGGGTTTGATTCGCAAACAGCACGGTGATTTGATCTTGATAATGCTCTCTTGCCTTCAACGCCGCCGTGATCGCGCGGTCGCCGGCGGCAGGGTCAATGTCCACAAACGAACACATCGCGGATACGCCTTGTGCAATCATCAATTCGATGGTCTGACAAAAACGTCGATAGTAATCGTCCACCGTTGAATTGCGCTTCATTTGATCCACCGCGTCCCATTTGCGCTCCAGCGTTTGGGTTCGATAAATCGAAAGCGTATTGGCATCCAACGTAAACGCGCGATCCGCGTGCGCGTGTGCGTTGACAAAGCCTCCGTTTTTTACAATTTCGGGCATGATTAAAGTGCGTAATGTCTCCGGTGTATTCATCGTGGGTCTCCGATAGTAATAAGATGTGATTTTGTCCGAAAAGAGTTAAAGCCGGCGGCAAAAAAAATCCCCTGAAAGGGGATTTTGCTAGAAATCGTGAAAATCGACCGGAAAGCGTTCAAGAAAACGTTTTTAATGAAAACGTCGCGCTGTTTTAAAGTAAAAGGACGGTCAAAAAAATACAATTTCATAGATTCGATGCGCGTAAAAAAAAGCCGGCGTTGTGAAACACTTGCAAAAAAACTCATTAACTTTGCAAGAGTTCGGTCGTGCCGGAAAGGAATTATAGCCCTTTTCCCTTGCCGGTGGAAAAGTTTTTTTCAACCGACAAGCCCTACGCAAACTCCGATGTTTGGACGCGCCGGCGCAGGAGCAAAACCAACTTTGCGAAGAAGGTTCGTGGAGATCAACCCACTTGGATGAGATTTGGAGATTGTGCAAAGCTCTTTTCCCCAAACCCTTTTGGATCAAACTGCCCCGCCAAAAAAGCGCGCCGGCGTTTTCGTGGGTTAAAGACTTAAATTCAATAAAAAAACGCATACAGGAAACCTGTATGCGTTTTTAGGACTAGCCTTTGCGGTTTGATTAAACAGCGTAGGTTTTGTCGTTCTTCGTGAGGCTCCAAGCGCCTTGCGTATTGCCACCTTGGTTGCCCGCAACTTTTTGCTGCGTGTACTTCCATTGGATAGCCGCATATTTCAATTTGAACGTGTCCGTCGGGATCACACCGTCAGCCGCTGCCGAGCTGGTGATTTCCGCGATGATGACGTGTTTCATCTTGATTTCGAGGTATTTAACGCGATTGCCTTCGCCGTCAGCACGGAAGAATTCAACCGTAACTTCGTCAAACGTGGTGCCGCCGGACAAGTGTTGGTACAAGAGCGGGCTGACTAAGTCAACGTCTTTCTTGAATTCCATC
>JAIRPA010000206.1 GCA_031257235.1 Burkholderiales bacterium
TCGGTCCGTTGTTGGCATTGATGATGACCGTGTTGCTGTTGGCGTTGCCGGTACCCGCATTACGCCCACCGTAAATGATGCCGCCGACGATATCTCCGCCGGTGATCGTGACATCGTTACTGTCCGCCGCGCCGGTGGCGGTAGCCGCTCTGACCGAGCCGCCAAAAACGCCGTTGGCAATCGACCCGCCTTTGACAAAAGCGTGGTTATGAGACGCATCTCCTTCTTGCGCGGCGCCGCCATAAGCCTCGTCGCTAACCGTGCCGCCTTCTACCGAAACGGTGTTTTCAAGAGACGCGCCTTTGTCGCTCCAGCCGCCGACAATATTGACCGTTTCACCGCCGGTGATCGTGGCTTTGTTAAAAGACACTTCCCCGCCGCCGCCGGAACCGCCGGCGCTGTTACTTCTGCCTCCGGCGGCAACCCCGTATCCGGGCGCGCCGGTACCTTCAACCCTGCCCGTTCCTTGGATAATGACCTCATTATGAGTCACATCATCATCTTGCATGGCGGTGGGGCTGGTGTTATCAATCAGCGCGCCATAAGCATTGTTCACCACGCCGCCGCTGTCAATCGTCAATTTATTGCCATTGGGGTCTGCATCGTTATCCAGTATTGAGTCGTTCGGGTCAGACGAGTTTCCGTGTGCCACGCCCGGCAATTCGTTGGTCGTCACCGTAATATCGTTGGCGGCATACAAAGGCACGGCAAAAAACGCGGCAATCAATGCGGAAAGGTATAGGGGTTTAAAAACAGATGAGGGAGTTTTTGAAGACGAACGCGAAGAGGCGCCGGTCGCCCCGCGGGAGACGCGATGATTCAACATGATTCACAACCTTTCAAAATCACTATCAAGACCTCTTACAACCCGCATGTCACGCGGCATAAGGAAAGTCTTATTGGGGGAAGCATGAATTTTCGGGGGAAAATTCGCTGCAAATTTCACAAGGAAATTCGTTCGACCATTCTAATCCTATGTCTTTGATTGTGTCGAAATCTTTTCTTGGATTTACATTGCGTTAATGTAATTTTGCAACAATCTCTCGTTTTGAGAAGGTCAATCCAACCTCTCCCGCGCCCCCTAAACGCCACAACGTAAAAAAGGGTAATTCACCGACGATCCTTTTTTTATGTCAAACTTCGCCCTCACGCTCAGTGGGGTTTGCGGGAGTGTGCAAACGTCAAAAGCGTTGAACGTGTCACAGGTCGTCGCGTTCGGGACGGGGGGTGTCCCGCCCTTGGGTGATGTCCCAAGCAACCGAATATAAAAATGCCCGCTTAAAAAAAAGGATTGATTGATGCAATGGAGTACGCGCGTTTGGCAAGAAACTTTGCCGGTCTATCGCCGCATCTTGGCGCACCCGTTTTTATTGGAATTGCAAAACGGCACCTTGTCGCGTGATCGTTTTCTTTTTTACATTCACCAGGACGCGATTTATTTAAACGCCTTTGGCAAAGCCTTATCGGTGATCGCGGCAAAGTTATCCCGCCCCGAACACAGCGAGGCGTTTTTAGGTTTTGCCAAAGATTGTATTGCGGTTGAGCGGGCGCTCCATCAATCTTATACGGGCGACGCATCCCATGCCGGTATTGCCGCCTCGCCCTCCTGCCTTTTGTACACTTCTTATGTGTTGCGATGTGCTTATGAATCTTCAACGGCGGTCGCGGCGGCGGCGGTGTTACCGTGTTTTTGGATTTATCGGGAAGTCGGTCACGCGCTGACTCAAACGAAAACCCCCGACAATCCCTATCAAAGTTGGTTGGATACTTATGGCGGAGCCTCATTTGATCTTGCCGTTAAAACCGCCATTAGCATTTGCGATACCCTTGCTCAAAACACTTCCAATGAAGAGCGCGCGGCTATGTCTGACGCGTTTATTCTCTGCGCAAAAATGGAATGGCTTTTTTGGGACAGCGCGTATCGGCAGGAAGCGTGGATGATTGCTTAATCCTTTTTTTCAACATGCCTACCCGCGCCACCTCGTCCTCTCCTGTGACCCACGTCTCGATTACGCGCGCCGACCGCGAACGTCAAGCCTTAACGCAAACCAAAGATTGCGTCATCGAAGAGACTCCGGTCGCGCTTGTGTATAACGATGTATCGCACGTCGTCTTGCTGGCGACACCGGATAATGCATTGCACGATTTAGCCTTAGGCTTTGGATTATCGGAAGGGATTCTCCTCAACACCGACGAGCTTTTAGATTGTGAATGTGTGGTTGAAGAAAAAGGAATACTCATGGAAATGCGCGTCTCCAACCGCGCGTTTGAAGCCTTAAAAGGTCGGCGTCGCGCCTTGGCAGGACGAACGGGATGCGGCTTGTGCGGCATCGAAAGTTTGAACCACGTGATACAAAACGTGCCAAAGATTCATACCACAATGAGCGCTTTATCGTGTGAATCCATCTTCAACGCCATTCGGGAAAACACGAATCATCAGGTGTTACGGCAACAAACGGGCGCCACGCACAGCGCCGCTTGGTTCAATGCGGAAGGTCAATTGTTGTTTTTGCGCGAAGATGTCGGGCGACACAACGCGCTGGATAAACTCATCGGCGCGATGGCGACGGCGCGCGCTACCCATGCCGGCGGCTTTTGTTTTATTTCCAGCCGCGCCTCGTTTGAAATGGTACAAAAAGCCGCAATGCAGGGTATTGCCGTCTTGGTGGCGGCTTCTGCACCCACCGCGACGGCCATACGTCTGGCAGAAGCTGCCGGCGTGTGTCTGATAGGGTTTGCCCGAGAAAATAAACTTGTGATTTACACTTCAAAACACTGTATCCGTTTTTAACTCAAGATCGAGAAGAAAATGATCCGAAAAAGTTCAGAATTATCAGGCAGTTTTACGGAAGCCTCCCCGCTCAAGTTGCCGGATTTAAAAAATCTTTACACGCAACGCTCCCGCCGTTTGATGATGTTGACCAATCCTGACACGAACCTTCCTCATCCTTTAAAAGACTATTTATTGTTTGTGGCGGAAGTGGTCAAAGCGCAGGCTCATGTACTTCAAACCCTTCCCCCCATTGACGAAGCGCACCGGGAAATGGCGTTTCCCGCAACATTAACGGTGAATTGGCGGAACTATCCTTTGCGCGATCCTGCCGTCAAATGTGGCGATTATTGGCAAAACCTTTTTAACGCCTTCTTGGATCATTTAAACGACAACCCGGTCATCCAATCGCAACCGGTGGTTCATACCCTTACCCGCAAACTGCGTCAAATCTCCAAAAACCAACATGAAGTCACCGTCACGCGCTTATTGGCGCGAGACCGAAGCGCGTTGGGCGCAGATGCCGCGCTATTTTATTGGTCGGCGTTATCCTTATATTTTGCGATGTTGTCGCGCAGTGTGCCGTTGGAAATCATGGAAGAGCCCGGCGTGCCGCGTCAATTTTGTCCTCTGTGCGGCAGTGATCCTGTGGCCAGTGTGGTCTCCGGCGCGCCGCCGGAAGGCGTTCGTTATCTGCATTGCGGGTTGTGTGACAACGAATGGCGGGTGACGCGCGCCCAATGCACCAATTGTGAGTCAAGCGGCAAAATTCATTATTGGTTTTTAGACGACCATCACGCCTATGTGAAAGCCGAAAGCTGTGATGATTGTAAAAGTTATTTAAAAGTGGTGTATCAAACCCTTGATCCTTTAGTTGATCCCGTTGCCGATGATCTGGCGAGTATTGCCCTTGACTATCAAATGGAAATTCAAGGTTTTGCGCGAAGCGCGTTAAACCCTCTTTTGTTTTCGACACCATGAGTCAAAGCGATTTGTATCAGGCATTGCCCTCGGTGGATCGCCTATTAAAAAGCGACGCCTTACAACCGCTGATTGCGCAATATGGACACATTGCCGTCACGGAAACCTTACGTTCCCTCTTGGATCAAGCCCGCGATGACATCAAAACCTCTCACACTTTGCCGGATGATCTTGATCCTCCGCGTCTTGTCGCGCGCGTTCAATC
>JAIRPA010000042.1 GCA_031257235.1 Burkholderiales bacterium
CGGATTGCTTTCGTTCCGATAAAGGCTTTAACGAGATCAACATCGAGCCGGTATTCTTTTGACGCCCGCCGGTATAGCCGGTGACGCTTTCTACCGCAGGATCGTTTTGAATGATCGATACAATTTTTTCATACTTGGGTTTCATGGTTTGAAATGAAACACTTTGGTCGGCACGCATGAACGCCATCACGCGACCGGTGTCTTGCATCGGCAGAAAACCTTTGGGAATGATGATGTAAAGATAAACATTTAACGCCAGCACCCCCAAAAAGAGCGCCAACATCAAACGGCGGTGTTTTAATGTCCAACGCAAGGTTTGGGCATAGACTTCACGCGCGGCAGAAAAAAAGCGATCAATCGCAAGATCAATGCGGTGGTGGGTTTGATCTTTTTGAAGAGGGCGCAAAATGTGCGCCGCCAACATCGGCACGGTGGTCAGCGCAACGATCATGGAGACCAACACCGCCGCCGTTAAAGTCACGGCAAACTCATGGAAGAAACGCCCGACTAAACCGCCCATCAGCAAAATGGGAATAAAGACGGTGACTAAAGAAATACTCATCGAGACCACCGTGAACCCGACTTCGCGCACGCCGTCACGCGCGGCGTCAAACGAGGATTTGCCCATTTCACGATGACGCGCGATGTTTTCTAAAACCACAATCGCGTCGTCCACCACAAAACCGGTGGCAATCGTCAAAGCCATCAGTGAAATGTTGTTCAAACTAAAGCCGAATAAATACATAAAGACGGACGCGCCCAAAAGCGATACCGGCACCGCGACCGAAGGGATCAACGTGGCGCGCGCGTTTCTTAAAAAAATAAAGACCATCAAGACGACTAAAATCACCGACACGATTAACGCGCGCTCGACTTCTTTGAGCGAGGCGCGAATGGTGGGCGTTCTGTCCATCGTGATGGTTAATTTTGCCGATTCGGGGAGCGAGGCTTCCAAGACCGGCATCAACGCGCGAATGCGATCCACCGTTTCAATGATATTGGCGCCGGCTTGATTGCGTGCCTGAATGTGAACCGCGGGTTTGCCGTTATAAATCCCCGCGTTGTAAATATCTTGTACCGAATCCATCACGTCGGCGATGTCGTTTAAGCGAATCGGCGCGCCGTTTTTAAACGCGATGATTAAGTCTTTATAATCGTCTGCCTTGAATGCCTGATCGCTCGCGCCGACCATCCATTGTGTGTCTTGATATTCGATCATGCCTTTGGGACGATTGGCGTTGCTTGCCGCGACTTTTCGTCGCACGACATCGGCAGAAACCCCATATTGTTCCAACATCGGCGTATTCAATTCAATGCGCACCGCCGGCAACGACGCGCCCGATAAGGTGACATCCCCCACGCCTTCGACTTGCGACAATCGCTGACCTAAAACGGTGGACGCCACATCATAGAGCTGACCCAAAGACATCGTGTCTGAGGTCAACGCGAGATTTAAGATCGGCGCGTTGGCGGGGTTGGCTTTTCGATAGGTGGGCGCGCGCGGCAAGCCGGAGGGCAATAAAGGAATGGCGGCGTTGATGGCGGCTTGCACTTCACGCGCCGCGCTGTCGATATTGCGGGACAAATCAAACTGAATCACAATCTGCGTGCTGCCCAACGAACTCATGGAGGTCATCTCGGTGATGCCCGCAATACTGCCCAACGCGCGTTCCAGCGGCGTGGCGACTGTGGACGCCATGGTTTCGGGAGACGCGCCCGGCATGGAGGTCGAGACAAAGATGGTCGGGATGTCCACTTGGGGCAGGGGCGCGACCGGCAATAAACGCACGCCGACGATCCCCAACAACATCACGCCCAACGATAACAACGTGACGGCAACGGGGCGACGAATCACACGTGCGAAAAAGTCGTCCACGGGTCACACCTTATTGGGGTGGGGTTGACCGTTTTGATGTTTTTTTAGGGTGGACAAACGATCAAACATGAGATAAATCACCGGCGTGGTAAACAAGGTTAATAGTTGGCTCAATAATAATCCGCCCACCATCGCCACACCTAAAGGATGCCTTAACTCGGAGCCCATGCCCGACCCCAACATCAACGGCAACGCCGACAATAACGCCGCCATCGTGGTCATCAAGATCGGACGAAACCGCAACAACGAGGCTTGATAAATGGCATCTTTCGGGGCTAGATGTTGGTTTCTTTCGAGATCGAGCGCGAAGTCGATCATCATGATGGCGTTTTTCTTGACGATGCCGATCAAAAGGATGATCCCGATCACGGCGACCATGTCTAAATCCAAACCCGCCATCCAAAGCCCTAACAAGGCACCGATACCGGCGGAAGGTAGCGTAGATAATATTGTAATCGGATGAATGAAACTTTCGTACAACACGCCTAAAACAATATACATGGTTAAAACGGCGGCGAGCATCAACCATAAAGTATTCGTCAACGAGGCTTGAAAGGCAAGTGCCGCGCCTTGGAAATGGGTTTGCACATCATCGGGCAAACCAATGGCCTGTTCGGCGTTCTGAATGGCGGTGACCGCCGCGTCCAACGAATACCCTTCCGCCAGATCAAAAGAGATCAACGAAGAAGGGAATTGTTCGATATGGTTGATCGTCAGCATGGTCGGCTGTTCGATGAAGCGTGCGACTTCCGACAATGAAACCTGACGCCCGTCCGACGAGGGAACATACAAGCGCCCCAAGGTGGCCACGCCGTCTTGAAATTCGGGCGCGACTTCCAACACAACGCGGTATTGACTTGCCTGCGTGAAGATCGTTGAAATGAGACGTTGCCCGAACGCGCTGTACAACACGTTATCAATATCCGCGACCGAAACGCCTAAACGCCCCGCCGCATTGCGATCAATGTCCACATAGGCTTGAAGCCCGCGATCTTGTAAATCGTGGTTGACGTTGGCCAACTGCGGCAAATTCGATAAGGTCTCGGACAAACGCGGCACCCAAGTTTTTAATTGATCAAGCGAGGTTGCTTCAAGCGCGAACTGATAACGGGTGCGCGTGACCTGACTTTCTACCGTTAATTCATTGAGCGGTTGAAGATATAAGCGAATGCCGGAGACGCGATCGACTTTTTCCTGCAGACGTTTGGCGATTTCCGGCGCGCGCGCAAGGCGTGATTTCAACGGGCGCAGATTGATCTGAACGCGCCCGTTGTTCAACGTTGGGTTGACGCCGTCCACACCGATGAACGAGGACACACTTTCAACATCGGGGTCGGTTAAAAGTGCCGACACCAACGCTTGTTGTCGTTGCGACATCGCGCTAAACGAAATGGTTTGCGGAGCTTCGGAAATGCCTTGAATCAAACCGGTATCCTGAACGGGGAAAAACCCCTTAGGAATGGCGATGTAAAGGGCGACCGTGAGCGCGAACGTGCCTGCCGCCACCATTAGGGTGGCGATCTGATGATTTAATACAAAACGAAGCGCGCGCGCGTAGAGGTTGATCACACTGTTGAATGCCTGCTCTGAAATTCTAAAGGCGCGGTTTTGTTTTTCTTTGGGCGTGACGCGCAAAAGTTTGGCGCACATCATCGGCGTTAAAGTGAGCGACACCACCATGGAAATCATGATGGCTACGGCAAGCGTGATGGCAAATTCACGGAACAATCGCCCGACAACATCGCCCATGAACAAAAGCGGAATTAACACGGCCACCAAAGAAAAGGTGAGTGAAATAATCGTAAACCCGATTTGTTGAGCGCCTTTTAACGCGGCATCTAACGGACGATCTCCGTGTTCGATGTAGCGCGCGATGTTTTCGATCATCACAATCGCGTCGTCCACCACAAACCCCGTGGCGATGATCAACGCCATCAAGGTTAAATTGTTGATTGAAAATCCCGCCAATTGCATGATCGCAAACGTGCCGACCAAAGAAAGCGGCACGGCTAAACTCGGAATCACGGTGGCGGGCAGGCTTCTTAAAAAGATAAAGATCACCATCACCACCAGCGCGATCGCAAAAAACAATTCGTTTTTCACGTCGCGTATGGACTCGCGCACGGTCAAGGTTCTGTCGGTTAACACGGCAATTTGCAATGCGCCGGGCAGGGTGGCTTCCAACTGCGGCAATTTGGCTTTAATGGCATCCACCACGTCAATCACGTTGGCGCCGGGTTGACGTTGAACGTTGATGATGATGGCGGGGTGTTCATTAGCCCACGCCGCCAACCGCGAGTTTTCCGCGCTTTCAATCACGTCGGCAATATCGCCCAAACGAATCGCCGCGCCGTTTTTGTACGCGATGATCAACGAACGATACTCATCGGCAGAGCGCAGTTGATCGTTGGCGTCGATGGTGGAGGATTGGGTGGCGCCGTCAAAACTGCCTTTTGCCTGATTCACGTTGGCGGCGGCAATCGAGGTTCGCACCGTTTCAATCGAAAGCCCGTGCGCCGCCAAGGCGGAAGGGTTCACGCGCACACGAACGGCAGGGCGTTGTCCGCCCGATAAGCTCACCAAACCCACGCCCGGCACTTGCGCTAATTTTTGCGCCAATCGGGTGTCGATCAAATCTTCCAAGCGGGTTAAAGATAAAGTGTCGGAGGTGGCGGCAAGCGTGATGACCGGCGTATCTGCCGGGTTGACTTTGTTGTACGTCGGCGGGCGGGGGAGGTCGGTCGGCAACATGTTGGCGCCGGCGTTGATGGCGGCTTGCACTTCCTGCTCGGCGGTGTCCATCGACACCTCAAGACTAAACTGCAAGGTGATCATCGAAGCGCCGCCCGATGACACGGAGGACATCTGCTTGACGCCTGCCATTCTGCCAAACTCGCGTTCCAAGGGCGCCGTCACGGCGGTTGCCATGACCTCAGGGCTCGCCCCGGGATAAAGCGTGATGATTTGGATGGTCGGATAATCGACTTCCGGCAGGGAAGAGACCGGCAAAAAACGATACGCCGTCAAACCGACCAATAAAATCGCCAGCATCAACAAAGAGGTGGCGACGGGGCGCAGAATGAAAAGTCGGGACGGGTTCATGGGTGGCGGATGCAATCAAGTGTCCGGCGATTACGGCGAGGACGAGGGTTTTTGTCTTGGCGGCGCAGACAAAGCGCGGTCTATGGGTTGAGGCGAGGCGGGATCCGTGGCGGCGGCGTTCGCCTCCGTGCCTTTTGCCACGTTGCGCGCGACGCTCATGTCTTCGACGGCAATGCCTTCGCGCAGACGATCCGTGCCGTCGATGACCACGCGCTCGCCGGCGGCAATGCCGCTTAATATCACGCGCTGCCCGTCGGCTTCATCGCCTAAGCTGACCAGACGCACGGTGACGACGGTTTTTGAAGGATCATCCTTTCCGGGCGACAAGACATACACAAAGGTGCCGACACTGCCGCGTTGCACCGCCTGCGAGGGGATCAAAAGTGCCTGATCCAAGGTGGCGACCTTCATGCGCACGTTGACAAATTGGTTCGGAAAGAGGCGCTGATCTTTGTTCGGAAAACGCGCTTTGACTTTAATGGTGCCGGTGGCACTGTCAATTTGATTATCCAGCGTGGTCATGATGCCTTCCGCCAATTTGATTTGACGCCCGCGATCCCACGCTTCCACCGGAAACCGCGCGCCGCCATAAACGGCGTCGGCAACGCGGTGAACTTCGGATTCGTTGATGGTAAACAAAACATCAATCGGCTGATCTTCGTTGATGACGGCGATTCCGTTGGCGTCGGACGCGCGCACCATATTGCCCACATCCACACGGCGCAAGCCGATTCTGCCGGAGATTGGCGCGGTGATTTTGGTATAAGCCAAATTGAGTTTGGCGTTGTCGATCTGCGCCTGATCGTACTGAACGGAGCCGGTGTATTGCGCCACGAGTGCCGCCTGATTGTCGACTTGTTGTTGTGAGACGGAGTCTTGCGTTAAAAGGATTTTGTATCGCGCCAAATCGTTTTTGGCGTTTTCGAGCTGGGCTTTGTCTCGCGCCATTTGCCCTTCGGCTTGCGTCAATTGAACGCGGTAGGGACGAGGATCAATCTCTGCCAACAGGGCGCCGGCTTGCACGTGCTGACCTTCTTCAAAGTGAAGGGCGGTCAATTCGCCGTCCACACGGCTCATCACCACGACGGTTTGTGCGGCGGTGACGGTGCCCAAAGCCTCTAAGTAGCGGTCAAACGATTGATGTTGCGCGGCGGCGGTTTGGACGGGGGTGGCGCGGTCGCCGGTCATCATGCGCGGGGAGAAGGTTTCGGTGGGACGGTTTTTGATGTAAAGCCCGATGGCGCACAGCACAATCACCGCAATGAAGACAAAAAACGCGATCACGCGCCGCGTTGATTGGGGTGTCCCGGAAAAGGAGTATTTGTTTTTTGATGAATCTCGCTCGGACACGGTTGCCTCCCACAAAAGCCGCCAAAATAAGTTAAGGGTTAATGTTACACCACAATGATGGCGGAAATTTTACCGAGAGAGGCTTAATGGAGGCTTAAGGTCATTCGGCAATCAGGGATCAGGGTTTCAGGAATCAGGAATCAGAGGTCAGGGATCAGAGCTCACAAGCGGTCTTGACCCGCAATCCGGTTTTATCGTCGTTTTAATAAAAAAGTATCCGGCTTTGCCGAATAAAAAAAGCCCCCTTTATGAAAGGGGGTGTCAGGCTTTAGCCTGACGGGGGTTTGCGTTTCAGGAATCAGTAGGGGCGACCTCTGGTCGCCCGCGATGATGAAAAACCGGATTGCGGGTCGGAGCCCGCTTGTGACGACGCGCTTTGCGCGTCCGCCGCCGTTTCCACAAAAAATCGTCGGGGCCCCCCCGCGATTTTTTGGTAATTCCTACCGCCCAAAACTCAAACCGCCAAAAAGTAGGTTTTCACTTTTTGGCGTTGAGTGTAGGGTTTTACTTTTGGGCGCCGAGCAATCCGGTTTTCCCGCTTTTTTCGGGCAAGGCAAGCCACGCCACGCCTCGCCCCTCCCGCTCATTCCTTCGCCGTTTTTCTTCTCTTTGCCTCGTAAATTCCACCGGGAAAAGCAGCCGATTCATGATTCTTTTGGCTTAATTGTTTCATCATTGTGTCTAAAAAGAGAGTCGGCACGCGGGATTCTATTTTGCCGACGAAAAAGCAAGCCCAAAATATCCCTCAAAGCCTACAATTTTGAAATATTTGTCGCAATTTTGTAAAACTTGGTAATCGACTTGATAGAATAACGGTCTGAATTTTTCCTTCGGTTTTAGATCGCATCATCATAAAACCGATGTTGTTTTCTTTTTCTATCTGATTCATTCATCGTATCTATTTGGTTTATTCAATGTAAAGGAGTTGCCCCATGGCTAAAACAAAGGAAGTTTCGTTTGACTTAGCAGTAAGCCTCAATAACGACGGGAAGGCTTATTTCCCCGAAAATTGCACCGATTGCAATCCGCAAGCACAATACCCCGGATATATCGCGTTTCCTTCGTTGGGGACGCCGCTGATCGTTGACCCTTGCAAAAACACCGCGCGGATTTATGTCCTTTTGGGGGAGGATATAAAAGCCAAGTTGGATATTGAAACCGTCAACGGCATAGAAGTCTGTAAAAACGGTCATATTTTGACATCGCAACATTTG
>JAIRPA010000111.1 GCA_031257235.1 Burkholderiales bacterium
TGGGAACATGAGTTCAACGGCAAGGGCAAGGTGACGACCAACGGGTTGCCGATTGAGGCGGCGAGCTTGAAAGGCAGTTCGGGCGTGGCGGAAGTCGGCGTCTCCATCGGCAGAAAGAATGTCCGAACCACCCTCTATCCTGCCACGGGGAATGTCAACGCGGGAACGGCAAACGCCAACGCCGACATGAGCGGCAATACAGGGGCGAGTGATCGGGCGCCATCGCAAACGCAAACGCAATCGTCCTCACCCACCGCGAACACGACGGGCAACAAGGCGACGGCAGGAGCGAACGCGTCCACGGCAAACCGCGCACAAACGCAATCGCGTAGTAACGGCGTTGCTTATGTGGTCACCGGCGAGCGATTCAACGGTGGGGACAAGACGCTTGACCATAGCGCGTCAATCCAAGGCGGCGTGATGGTGGATGCCAATACCCGCGCGGGGACGAATGCGCAAACGTCAGTCAATCGTGGCAACGCAGGCGTGGGTGCTCCCAATCGCCCGAACGAGACAGGGAACGCCGTGCCGCTTGGAACAAATGTCGGGTCGAATGCGAACACCGCGCCCTCGCCCTCCTACGGCGAGGCGGGGATGAGCACTTCGGGCAATTGGACGTTTGACTTCACCGTGACAGCGTACACCGGCAAACGCGAAGGACTCGCGGGGACGGCGAAGTTTGTGTATCAGTGGTGAAACAGGGATCAGAGGTCAGAGGTCAGGGATCAGTAACGCCGTCATTTAAGCGCAAGTTTGCCAAGCAAACGAAGTCGCAGAATCCAGCCCCCTTTATGAAAGGGGGTGGCAGGCTTTAGCCTGACGGGGGTTTGCGCTTTTCGGGACGCCGAGGGCGGCGTCCCCTTGACGCGCTTTGCGCGTCTGCTCTGATTCCTGAAACCCAATCCGGTTTTTCCGCTGTTGATACAAAAAAGTATCGGGCTTTGCCCGTGCTTTTTTGGTAATTCCTCCCGGCAAAAAGTAGGGGTTCACTTTTTGCCGAATAACCTCTGATCCCTGATTCCTGATTTGCTACGACAGGGGTTTTGGGGTATTCTGATCGCCTTACTTGTAAAACTTCCATTTTTCTCATGGATCCTGACCCTAGTCGACAACACACAGACGAAACACCCACGTCACACAAACCCACGTTGCGGGATCGCATTTCCGCATTTTTATCGCCGGAACCGGAAAACCGTCAAGAGTTACACGAAGATTTGCAGCAGTTGTTGCAAGGGGCGTTTGAGCGTCATTTGCTTGACGCGGACGCGCTTTCGATGATCGAGGGTGTCTTGGATGTTTCCGAGCGAACCGTGCGTGACATCATGATTCCCCGCGCGCAAATGAACTGTTTGACCATTGAAAGCGATCCTGAAACCTTCATTCCCTTTGTGATCGAAACCCGTCACTCGCGCTTTCCGGTGATCGGAGAAAGCAAAGATGAAGTCATCGGTATTTTGCTGGCTAAAGATTTATTGAATTATTTTGCCAACCGTGAAACCTTCAAACTGCGCGATACTTTGCGCCCCGTGGTTTTTGTGCCGGAAGGCAAAAGGCTTAACGTGTTATTGCGCGAGTTTCGGGCGAAAAGAAATCATATCGCCATCGTGGTGGACGAATACGGCGGGGTTTCGGGATTGGTCACGATTGAAGACGTGTTGGAACAAATTGTCGGAGACATCGAAGACGAATACGATTTTGACGACAGTGAATCCAACATCATTGCCGAAGAAGACGGCAGTTACCGAATCAAAGCGCATACCGAAATTGCGGACTTTAACGAATACTTCGATGCCGATTTCTCGGACGAAAAAGTCGATACGGTGGGCGGCTTGGTGCTTCAGGCGTTTGCCCGTATGCCCAAGCGCGGCGACGAAATCACTCTTGGACGCTTTCGCTTTCGCGTGAGCCGCGCGGACAGCCGAAAACTATTAACCTTAAAAGTCATTGCGTTGCCAAAAACCGACGATCCCGAATAATTTTTACCCATCACCATCCCTTCTAATGAAATCGTTGGCTTTGTCTTGGCGGCACTTATCTATAGGGTTGTCCGGCGCACTGTTAAGTCTTGCTTTTTTGCCGCTTGATCTTTGGTGGGATTCGCCCCTTTCAAAGACGTTCCTCTCTTTTTTCCCCTGCGTGGCATTGGTTCCGCTTTTTTATGGTTGGAGCAAAGAAGACAATCCGCGTGCCGCGTTTTTATTAGGCTTTGTCTTTGGCTTAGGGCTTTTTACCGCCGGCGCGTATTGGGTCTTTATTTCGATGACGACGTTTGGCGGCATGCCGTCCGTCGTGGCGGTTTTTTTTCTGGCACTTTTAATCGCTTATTTATCGCTTTACCCGGCGTGTGTCGGATACCTCGGCGCGCGAGGGTTTCATGCGACAACAAGGCTTGTCGCCTTGCCCGCCCTGTGGGGCATCTTTGAGCTGATGCGCGGAACTTTGTTTTCAGGGTTTCCGTGGCTCTCATTGGGGTATACCCAAACCGCGGAGATGCCCTTGACCGGCACAACCCCCATCGGCGGCGTTTATTTAACGGGAATCGTTATTGCCGCCATCACCGCGTCTTTGATCGTGGTTTTTAAAGCATCACGCCTCCCCACTAAAATCATGGCGGCAGGCATGGTTGTGATGATGACGTTAGGCAATGTTTTATTGGCGCGGATGGATTGGACAACGCCGATGGAGTCTTCATTGTCGGTTTCGCTCGTTCAAGGCAACATCGCGCAAGACATTAAATTCTTGCCGTCCGTCAAAGATGAAACGTATACCTTATACGGTGATCTTGCCCAAAAAAGTCAAGGGCAATTGATTCTATTACCCGAAAGTGCCTTCCCCGATTTTTTGGATGCGGTGCCGGAAGAAACGATGGATCGTTTTGCGCGGATGGTCGCCGAGAAGAACGCAACGATTTTATTGGGGGTTTTTACGTATGAGAAAAACCCAAAGACTTCGCGCGACGAATACTATAACAGTATGATCAGTTTAGGATCGGGTGCCGCCGAGCTTTATCGTAAAAGGCATTTGGTGTTATTCGGCGAAAAAATCCCGTTTGAGTCGGTGATCGCCCCGATCATGAACGCGTTGATCTCCATTCCTCTGGCGGGACAAAACGCGGGGGAGGACGATCAACCGCCTTTTACCGTCGGCAATCAAAAAATTGCCGTCTCCATTTGTTTTGAGGATGCCTTTGGTTCAGAGCAACGTGACCGCGTTTTGCAATCCACCCTGCTTGCCAACTTCACCAACGATGCTTGGTTTGGGCATTCCATTGCCGCGTGGCAGCACCACCGAATCGCCACCCTACGCGCTTTGGAAAGCGCGCGTCCGATGTTGCGGGTGACCAATACGGGGGTGACTTCGATCATCAATCACAAAGGGCAAACCCTTGCGCGTCTGCCGTGGTTTACCCGTGACGTGCTTGAATCTGACGTGATCGGCAGAATAGGCTTTACCCCTTATCTCAAATGGGGAGATGCCCTGCCTTTTGCGTTCGCGCTTTTGGTGTTGCTGTGGGCAGGGTGCGGGCAAATGCGGTGGGGAAAGCCTCGAACCGAGAATAGTACCCATGAAACCCGTTCCACTTAAACGATGACGCCACTCATGCCTGAACTTTTATCTCCTGCCGGTTCTTTAAAAACGCTCCGATATGCGTTTGCTTATGGCGCAGACGCGGTTTACGCGGGCTTGCCGCGTTATAGTTTGCGGGTTCGCAATAATGAGTTCTCTACATTAGCCTCGCTCAAAGAGGGGATAGATTGTGCGCACGCATTGAATAAAAAGTTTTTGTTGGCGGTCAACGTTTTGCCGCACAATCGCAAAGTCGATACGTTTATCGACGATCTTAAACCGATTGTTGCCTTAAAGCCGGACGCGCTGATCATGGCAGATGCGGGGTTAATCATGTTGGCGCGTCAACATTTTAGCGAGATACCGATTCACGTTTCGGTGCAGGCAAACACGGTGAATTACGCCGCCGTTCGTTTCTGGGAAAATCTAGGCGCCACGCGCGTGATTTTGTCGCGCGAACTTTCAATAAGCGAGATCGCGCTTATTCGGGAGCGTTGCCCCAATATCGAGTTAGAAGTGTTTGTGCATGGCGCGCTGTGTATTGCTTATTCCGGGCGTTGTCTTTTGTCGGGCTACTTTAATCATCGTGACGGCAATCAAGGCACGTGTACGAATGCCTGCCGATGGCGTTATCGCGTCTCGGAAGGAGTGAACACGGATGACGCGCTTTTGCCCCAACCTTATCTCTTAGAAGAGATGGGGCGGCGAGAGCATGAATATATGGAAATTGACGAAGACGAACACGGCACCTACATTTTAAATTCGCGTGATCTTCGCGCCGTACAACACATTCAACAATTGACGGACATCGGGATTGATTGTTTCAAAATTGAAGGGCGGACAAAGTCTCATTACTATTGCGCGCGCGTGACCCGTGTCTATCGGCGCGCCATCGACGATGCCGTTTGCCGTCGTCCGTTCAACCCTCAACTATTGACTGAGTTAAACGCCTTGGCCAATCGCGGGTACACCGAAGGATTTTTTAATCGGCATGCGGCGGAAGATACACAAAACTATGCGGACGGCGCGTCCTCGTCGTTTACCGAGCGGTTTGTCGCGGAGGTTGAGCATTACGACGAGACGACGGGATACTCTGATTTGATCGTCAAAAATCATTTTGAAGTCGGCGATACGCTGACCCTGATCACGCCCGATGAAACGCGCACACGCGTCTTGACCGCTTTGTGGAATCAGGATCATCAACCAATTAACGTCGCGCCCGGCTCCGGGCATCGGGTTCGCGCACAAATCGGCAAGACGGACACGATGACGTTGATCGCGGGGGTGTGCGGCAAAAATCAGGGATCAGGTATCAGAGGTCAGGTGTAGGGGACGGGCTTGCCCGTCCCGCAAGGGGACGCCGCTCTCGACGTCCCGAAAAGAAACATTGCACAACGCGGAATCAAACAACAACTCGCAATCCCACATCTCGTCATTTAAGCGCAAGCGAAGCGAAGTCGCAGAATCCA
>JAIRPA010000009.1 GCA_031257235.1 Burkholderiales bacterium
CAGCGCCGCAAGCACAAAAGTGATGAAAGCCGCAACCGTCAACACACTGCCCCAAAAGCCCAATTGACTTATCATGACGAATTACCTCACGCTCTTTAGAACCGTACCCAATGTTTGCAGATACGCCACCAGCGCGTCTTCTTCGGTTTTACCTTGAAGCTCGTTGGCTGCCGCGTCAATCTCCGCATCCGTGTAAGGAACCCCTAAAAGCCGCAATACGCCCATCCGTGCCGCGATCGAGCCGGCGTCAGCCTGCGCGTTTTGCAACCACGGATAATTAGGCATGTTCGATTCGCCCACCAAACTGCGCGGACTTCTCAGATGCAAACGTTGCCATTCATCCGAATAGCGACCGCCTTCGCGCGCTAAGTCAGGACCCGTGCGACGCGACCCCCATTGGTGCGGACGATCATAAACAAACTCGCCTGCCACCGAATAATGCCCATAACGCTCAAACTCCGAGCGGAAGGGACGAACCTGCTGCGTATGGCAGTTGTAGCAACCTTCGCGGACGTAAATGTCACGACCTTCGAGCTGAAGCGCCGTCAACGGTTTTAAACCTTCAACGGGCTTGGTGGTGGAATCTTGGAAGAAGATCGGCGTATTCAAGACCAAGCCGCCGATGCTCACCGCGATCAAGACCGCCACAATCATCAAAGGCAACTTGGTTTCTATGGTTTTATGTGAGAAAAAGCTCATGTTGTTCTCCTTTTCCGATTAGGCTTTGGCCGACGCGGTGGCGAAGACTTCAGCGTCCACTGCCTTGCCGGCGCCAATGGTTTTCAGCACGTTGTAGAGCATCAGCAACATACCGACGAAGTACAACAAACCGCCCACTAAACGAATCACCCAGAACGGATACGAGTATTTCACGGACTCAATGAACGTATAGACTAAAGTACCGTCTTCGCCCACCGCACGCCACATCAACCCTTGCATCACGCCGGCAACCCACAACGACGCCACATAAAGCACGATGCCGATGGTTCCGATCCAGAAATGCGTGTTCATCAAACTCACCGACCACATTTTGGTTTGACCAAACAAACGCGGAATCAGGTAATAAAGCGCGCCAAAGATCAAAAAGCCGTTCCAGCCCAATGCGCCGGAGTGTGCGTGACCGACTGTCCAGTCGGTGTAGTGCGACAAGGCGTTGATGGTTTTCACCGACAACATCGGACCTTCAAACGTGGACATACCGTAGAACGTCAGCGCAACGACCAAGAACTTCAACACCGGATCCGTGCGCAGTTTGTACCACGCGCCCGATAAGGTCATCATGCCGTTGATCATGCCGCCCCACGAAGGCACCAACAGAATCAAAGAGAAAAGCATACCCAGCGATTGCGCCCAATCCGGCAACGCGGTGTATAACAGATGGTGCGGACCTGCCCACATATAAGTGAAGATCAACGCCCAAAAGTGTACGACCGATAAACGATACGAATAAATCGGACGCCCCGCCGCTTTCGGAATGAAGTAGTACACCATCCCCAAAAACGCCGCGGTTAAAAAGAAACCGACCGCGTTGTGACCGTACCACCATTGAATCATCGCGTCTTGAACGCCCGCGTAGACCGGATACGAACGCATCAGCGAATACGGGATTTCAACGCTTCTTAAGAGGTGCAAAATCGCTACCGCAATGATGAAGGCGCCAAAAAACCAGTTCGCCACATAAATATGCGGCGTTCTTCTGATGGCAATCGTTCCAAAAAATACCAAAGCGTAGGCAACCCACACCACCGTAATCAGAATGTCAATCGGCCATTCGAGTTCGGCGTATTCGTTGCCGGTCGTAAAACCGAAAATCAACGAGAGCGCCGCGCACAAAATAACCAGTTGCCAGCCCCAAAAAGTGAATGAAGCAAGTTTCGGAAGGAAGAGCCTTGTTTGACATGTGCGTTGCACGATGTAATACGACGTGCCAAAAAGCGCGCAACCGCCAAACGCGAAGATAATCGCGTTGGTGTGTAACGGACGCAGTCTGCCGTATGTCAAAAACGGAAGGTCAAAGTTAAGCGCAGGCCAAATTAACTGCGCCGCGATCACCAAACCTACCAAAAGCCCCACGATTCCCCAAATCACCGACATAACGGCGAATTGACGAACCACTTTATAGTCAAAAAATTCAGTTGTTGATGCAGTAGTCATCTTAAAATCCCTGAGAAAAGTCACAGCGACGAATCATTTTAAACAGATTTTTCAAACGAAACATGATGTAACTCAAAATATTCTCATACGATCAAAAACGAATATGTCAGAGTTATTGCCGCCCAAGGTCGCTTTTATTGGGGGGGTTATCTTCGTCTTCCAAACCTCCGGGGAGAGTCGTTTTTTCTCTTGGCGTATCGTCATCCACCAAGATGCGGTATGCGGGTCCGTCCAAATCATCGAACTGCCCGCTTTTGACACTCCACCAGAAGATTCCTCCCATCACCAAGACAATAAAAAGCGAGACCGGAATCATGATCCATAAAATTTCCATTGTTATCCTTTAAAAAACGACGGCATTCTTTTATTTCGTTATTGTGCACCCAAAGCAAAGGCGCAGAATCCAGACCGCCTTTCCTACAAAAAATCGTCGGGGTTTTGGTCTCCACTAACTTTGCTTCGCAAAGTAAGTTTCGCCCCAACCAAAGGTTGTCCCGCGATTTTTTGGTCGCTTTAACCGGCAAAAAGTAGGTTTTCACTTTTTGCCGAACGCTAACTGCCGGTACACGCGATCCAAAGCCGTGACTTGCGATAAAAGATGATCCCTCGTGCCGGAATTGTCGATGATGTCATCGGCGTGGCGCAAACGTTCTTGGCGCGAGAGTTGCGCTTGCATGATTAACGCCACCGTTTCTTGGGATAACCCGCGCGTTGCCATGACCCGCGCCCTCTGTGTTTCTTCGTCGCAATCCACCACCAAAACGCGCTTAATCATATTAGAAAGGCTTTTAGCCTCCAACAATAGCGGTGCTACATAGATACCGTACGCGCCTTTTGCGTGGGCAAATCTTTCGCGCGCCAACGCCGCAACCCTCGGATGAATGATCGCTTCCATACGTTGACGGACGTGAGGAGACTCAAAAACAAGCGCGCGGACTTTTGCGCGGTCAAGCGTTTTGTCCGGTAAAAAATACTCATTCCCCAAAAGCTCGACAAGTTTTGGGTACGCCGCGCCGCCGGGGGATGAAACTTCGCGCGAAAGATCGTCCGCGTCTAACACAAACGCGCCCTTACTTTGAAAGAGTTCTGCCGCCGTGGATTTTCCGCTACCGATCCCGCCGGTCATCCCGACAATCAACCCGTTTAAGGACGAAG
>JAIRPA010000108.1 GCA_031257235.1 Burkholderiales bacterium
TGGGGGGCAGCCTTCACAACGCGGTGGTGCTGGACGAAACGGGTATTTTGAACGCGGGCGGGTTGCGTTATGAAAACGAGCCGGCCAAACATAAAGTTTTGGACGCCATCGGTGATTTATATTTGATGGGTCATTTGATTATCGGGCAATACACGGCGTATAAGTCCGGTCATGCCTTAAACAACGCGCTGGCGCGCGCGTTACTGTCTAACCGCGAAGCCTTCGAGATGGTCAGCTTTCCCGCCGAAGATAACGTTCCCCAAGCGTACCGGCTTTGGCGTTTAAAACACGCGTCGGTTTGACAAAAAGCGGCAAAAACTGCGCTTTACCCTTTTTGCCCCCTTCAAAAAAAGCTGCGCCCCCCGACAAACCGCTTCTGAAAATATCCGTGATCCAAATTATCCACACGAACTTTTGACTTGGATCGCGGGGCGTGGATGAATCGCCCGTCGCCTAAATAAATGCCCACGTGCGAGAACATCGTCCCCCGCGTGTTGAAAAAGACCAAATCACCCGGGCGCAACTGGCGGCGCTGAACCGGTTTGCCGTGTTGTGCGATGGTCGCGGCGTTGCCGACAAGTTTGATATCTGCCGCGCGATCATACACATAAGAGACCATTCCACTGCAATCTAACCCCGCTTCCGGGTTTTTGCCGCCGAAACGATAACCGACATCCAAAAGGGATAAAGAAAAAATGACGATTTCCCGCCCTTTTTCGGAAGGCGGCAAGTCGGTCATCTCCGGCGTTTCCGCCGAGGATTGGCACGAAAGCAGGAAAGACGAGGCAAGACAACATAAAAAAACGCGGTATTGCCCCAAGCGAAAAAAACTCCACAGGCGGGACGGCACGCCCCCGAGGCTTGCCCGGTCGCGGCGAAAAAAAAGTGTTGATCCTGTGGTCATATTTGGATTTCGGAGGTTTTACAAGGGTCACAAACCGCGAATGATACTCTGAGCGCGAAGTGTTCGTCAAAGTCAGGAATCAGAGGATTCGGCAAAAAGTGAAAACCTACTTTTTGCCGGTAAGAGTTACCAAAAAAGTACCGGCAAAGCCGGTTACTTTTTTGCGGAAAGGGCGGAAAAACCGGATTGCGGATCAAGTCCGCAATGACGCCGCCAAAGGCGGTGTGTGGATTCTGCGACTTCGCCTGCTATGGCAGGCTTCGCGCAGAAATATACACCGCCCAACAGTAGGTTTTCACTTTTGGGCGCAATCTGATTCCTGATACCTGACCTCTGATTCCTGATGTAGTACACTACTCGTTTTTTAAAAGAGCGCGAAAAGCGCGGTTATTTCGGAGGTATTTGTGTTTATCAGTCAAGCATTTGCTCAAGCAGGCGGCGCGCCGGCTCAAGATTCGGGTTGGATGTCCATCGGGTTGATGGTGTTGATGTTCATCGTTTTCTGGTTTTTATTGATTCGTCCCAACCAGAAAAAAATGAAAGAACACGCGGCGATGGTCGCGGCGTTACAAAAAGGTGAGGAAGTCGTTACTTCCGGCGGCATCATCGGTCGAATTTCCAAAGTGGAAGATCAAATGATCACGCTGGCCATTGCCAAAGATACCGAAGTTCTGATTCAGCGCGGCACGGTGTCGCAACTCTTACCCAAGGGCACCATTAGAGACTTTTAACGGCGTTTCTTCCGCGCGCGCCTCTTGATCAGGGGCGCGTTTTATCTTTTTAACTTTAGGTTGAGTCCACGATGAATCGTTATCCGCTTTGGAAATACGCACTGATGGTGTTTGCCATTACCGTTGGTGCGCTTTATACGATCCCGAATTTTTTTCCCGACGTTCCCGCTGTTCAAATCTCCTCCACAAAAGCCACCCTGCGCGCCGATGCCGCATTGGAAACGCGCGTCACCGAGCTTTTGAAGTCGGAGAACATCCCTTACATCAATGCGTTTGTCGATGAGGTCGGCGTTAAAGTGCGCTTTGCCGACGTAGACGTTCAGGCGCGCGCCAAAGACGTGCTTTCCAAAGCCTTCAATCCGGCGGATTACACCATTGCGCTCAATTTGATTTCCGACGTGCCGGCGTGGATGGAAGCCATCAACGCCAAGCCGGTGTATTTGGGCTTGGATTTGCGCGGCGGCGTTCACTTCATGCTGGAAGTTGACATGGACGGCGCGATGGCAAAAGCGGCGGATCGTTACGCCACGGATTTACGCTCGTTTTTGCGCGACAAAAAAATCCAATATCGCGGCATTCTGCGCGAAGGCTATGGGGTGTCGATGCGCTTTGCCGACAACGAAACCCGCGAGCGCGCGAAGTTCGCCATCAATCAAGGTCATCCTGAATTGTTGTTGCAGGAAGTCAACGGAGAAACCCCGCGTCTGCTGGCCACTTTATCGCCCGAAGAACAAAAAAGAATGCAGGGCGCGGCGGTGACACAAAACATCACCACTTTGAGAAATCGCGTCAATGAATTAGGCGTGTCCGAGCCGATTGTTCAGCAATCGGGCGCCACCCGCATTGTGGTTCAGTTGCCCGGCGTGCAAGACACCGCGCGCGCCAAAGAAATTTTGGGACGCACGGCATCGTTGGAAATTCGGATGGTCAACGAAGACAAAGCGGCGTTGGAAAAAGCCATCGCGGGGCAAATTCCGTATGGCAGTGATTTATACACCGAGCGCGGCGGGCATCCGGTATTAGTCTTCCGCGATGTTGTATTAACCGGAGACCGCATCAACGACGCGCAGCCCGGATTTGATCAACGCAATAATCAGCCGGCGGTTCATGTGAAGTTAGACAGCGTGGGCGCGCGGATTTTCAAAGATGTCACGCGCGAAAACGTCGGCAAGCGCATGGCCATCGTCTTAGTCGAAAAAAATCAATCGGAGGTGATTACCGCGCCGAACATCAACGAAGAAATCGGTGGCGGCAACGTGCAGATTTCCGGTTCGATGTCCGTTCGTGAATCCAACGACATCGCGCTTTTGATGCGCGCGGGCGCGTTGGCGGCGCCGATGGAAATTGTCGAGGAACGCACGGTCGGACCCTCTTTGGGGCAAGACAACATCGAGCGCGGCAAAAATTCGGTGTTGGGCGGATTCATCGCGTTGATCCTCTTTATCTGCGCGTATTACATGGCAATGGGGGTGATTTCGGCGTTGTCTTTGTGTGTCAACCTGATGTTGTTGGTCGGATTGTTATCGGCGTTACAGGCAACGCTGACCTTGCCCGGCATTGCGGCTATCGCATTAACGCTGGGTATGGCAATCGACGCCAACGTGCTGATCAACGAACGGATACGCGAAGAATTGCGTTGGGGTGCGTCGCCGCACACGGCCATCACGGCAGGTTACGAACGCGCGTGGGCAACGATTGTGGACTCCAACATCACCAACTTAATCGCCGGCATCGCGCTCTTTATTTTCGGCACGGGGCCCGTTCGCGGTTTTGCGATTGTTCACTGCTTGGGTATTTTGACTTCCATGTTCTCGGCGGTGTTTATCTCGCGCGGGTTGGTCTCGCTTTTATACGGACGCAGAAAACGTTTGGACAAAATCTCGATTGGTCAGGTCTGGAAGCCGCCGGTGGAAGCATTAAAAAATTTCGCCGCGCCCGATGGCTCAAAAAGAACGGACGCGCCTCGTCCATGATGCTGATCGAAGCCCACTTGTTGGCTAGTCTTACGATTTAAGGAAACATTAACTATGGAATTTTTCCGGTTTACACGCGACATTCCCTTCATGCGGCACGCGAAAGTATTCAATATCATTTCGCTGGTCGTGTTTATTGCCGCCGTTGTTTTTTTGGCGGTACGCGGTTTGAACTTCGGCGTGGATTTCAAAGGCGGCACCGTGATCGAGGTGAATTACGCGGAACACGCGGATTTGCCTCGCGTGCGTCACGCGATTGAATCGCTGAATTTAGGCGGCGAATTTTCGGTGCAGGGTTTTGGCTCTGCCAACACGGTGTTGATCCGCCTGCCGCTCAAAGAAGGCGTTTCTTCGGCGCAACTCTCTGAAGACGTGATGCGCGCCTTGCAAGCCGATAACCCTTCCGCCACGCAACAACGTGTCGAATTTGTCGGACCGCAAGTCGGGCGCGAGCTTTACAGCAACGGCTCCTTGGCGTTGCTTTTGGTGGTGTTGGGCATTGTGGCGTATTTGTCGCTTAGGTTTGAATGGCGTTTTGCGGTGGCGGCCATCATTGCCAACCTGCACGACGTGGTGATTATCTTGGGCTTCTTCGCGTTTTTTCAATGGGAGTTTTCCTTGCCGGTCTTGGCGGCGGTGTTGGCGGTGCTGGGGTATTCCGTGAACGAATCCGTGATTGTGGCGGATCGTATCCGCGAAAACTTTCGCAAGCTCAGAAAAGCAAGCGTGCCTCACGTGATCGACAGCGCGATCACCAGCACCATCTCGCGGACGATCATCACGCACTTTTCCACGCAATTGATGGTGGTGTCGATGTTAATCTTCGGCGGCGAAGCCTTGCACTACTTTGCGGTGGCATTGACGATCGGTATCTTGTTTGGCATTTACTCTTCCGTGTTGGTGATGTCGCCGATTGCGATGTGGCTTGGCGTCTCGCGTGAGAACCTTGTCAAACCTGAGCGGGCAACCAACCCTGAAAAGATATTGCCTTAGTTCGCCCCAAAGTAAAAACCTACTTTGGGGCGGTTAAGGTCAGCCAAAAAAGCACAGGCAAAGCCTGATGCTTTTTGGTAGAAAGGGCGGAAAAACCGGATTGCGTATCAAGTCCGCAATGACGACACTCTGATCCCTGATAGGTTCGGCAAAATCAGTAAAAAGGCACGGGCAAAGCCCATGGGTTCGGCAAAAAGTGAAACCCTACACCAAACGCCCCAAAGTAAAAACCTACTTTGGGGCGGATAAATTAACCCAAAAAGCACGGGCAAAGCCCGATGCTTTTGGGTAGAAAAGGCGATATCTGATACCGAAAAACTGAACACCTAAAATGATCACAACACTTTTATACGCGCTTTTATCGTTAGACCAGACATTGGCTCAATTTGTCGCGCAGTACGGGCAATGGGTTTATGTATTGTTGTTTGCGATCATTTTTATTGAAACGGGGTTGGTTGTGTTTCCGTTTTTGCCCGGTGATTCTTTGTTATTTTTGTCGGGCACCTTGGCGGCAACCACATCATTAGACATTCACCTTTTGGCGTTGTTGTTGTCGATTGCGGCGGTGACGGGGGATTCGGTCAATTACGCCATCGGGCGCAAAGTCGGCGAGCGCGTGTATCAATGGAATGATTCCCGCTGGTACAAAAAGGCGTATTTGACACGCACGCAAAAGTTCTACGAAAAATACGGCAATCTGACGATCATCATCGCGCGCTTTGTCCCGATTGTGCGCACCTTCGCGCCGTTTTTGGCGGGCGTGGTCTCCATGCCCTACCCGCGCTTTTTAACGTATAACGTCATCGGCGGCATTTCGTGGATTTGCGCGTTGACCTATGCGGGTTATTTTTTCGGCAACATCCCCGTGATTAAAAATAATCTGTCTTTTATTGTGTTGGGGATCGTGATCATTTCCCTCATTCCGATTGGCGTGTCGTTTGTGAAGGAAAGACGGTCAGGCGGATCATCCGGCGGATAAAGTGATGAGACGCCCAAGACACAACGTCGCCAATTTAACGTTTGAGTTTAAATTGGCGACAATATCTTGGGCATTCAATGCAACTCCCCTCGCTCGTCCCTTGATTCGCTCTCTCATCCCGTCATTGAAGCACGCTCGAAGCAAAGACGCAGTATCCCAAGCGTTCCGAATCATTAACACTCATGATCCGGCGGCACTTCGTCGATGGTCACCCGTTGAATCCCGCGAATAAACAAGAGTTGGTTAAATACTTTATTGAGTTCCATCGTATGGATGATTGCCGACCCCGCTTCCAATGCCTCGCAATAAGCGCGATACGTATCGTCACACGTGCTGCCACGAAAGGTGTCGATCATCGACGTAAACTCGCTACATTCCGTCACCGCAAATTGTTTTTTTGCCGCTTGATAATATTGCTTGATTTGGTCAAGGTTATTTTTTGAATCCGGGAAGGTTAAAACCGCGCTGACCGCCATGGGTTCCGTTTTGATTTCACCGAAAGCCAGAGTCAATGTTTCATCGGCATTTAACGATTCCCGCGAGGTGGCCGGCGCCGAAAATAAAAGCGCGATCCCGTTAATCTCGCGCGACGCGGTGTAAGCAAACGTCGCCACCGCATAATCTAAGCCGGTCACCGACAGATGTTCTTCGGTTGCCTCGCACGTTGAAAGAGGGTTTCCGACGCAATTAAATCTTGTCCCGCCGCTCAAATCAGCCAGCAGAAGGTTGCCCTCTTCAAGCGGTGCTTCTTGGCGGTTATAGTCTTTAATCACGGTGAGATACGCCTCATCAAAACGCTTGACGTTGAATTGAGGAAATTCACGATCAAAAGCGGCATAAGAAACGGTGTTCACCTCGACCGTAGGGTAATAGGTGTTGGTGCCGTCCGATGAAAAGCAGTAAACGCACGTGACATCTTTATTGCCGGCGTCGCCGCCGCAGGCGGTCATCGCCAACGCAATCGCAATAAAGACGATGGCGAAAGTGATATTTCTTAACATTATTGGGACTCCCTTAATATCTAATAATACTTATAGCTAAAATATATATCAGTATTTATAAACGAACGAAGTCTAAAAACCCGTCGTGAGTTTATCAATAATGTGGTTTAAAAATTATGTAAAGAGCTTGCCAACCTCGGCAATGGGGATCACGTAAAACCACACGCGTGATGAACAGCAAAAACCGTTCCATACTTTTTTAAGTTAAACGGGGTGTTGTTTTTTTGAACTCAAATGTGCCACTTATCCGCGTTTTTCCGCCGTATTTCCGGTTGGATTGAATTATTTTTTGGGGGGCGCCGAGGGCAGCGTGGATTCTGCGACAACACTCGGCGCCCAAAAGTGAAAACCTACACCCTATGCCCAAAAGTAAACCCCTACACTCAACGCCAAAAAGTGAAAACCTACTTTTTGGCGG
>JAIRPA010000166.1 GCA_031257235.1 Burkholderiales bacterium
CCCGCGCGTTGCGTCGATCGTTTTATGTGTATTTTGCGGGTTTAGGGTTAAAGTTGCCTTATGTTTCGTTGATCACGCAACTGTTATCGTATCGAAAACTCACCAAGACCGGCGTCACCGCTTGGGATAAATCTTGCGATACCATCGTGCATCATCAAGAATGGGGAGCGCTTCGCACGGTTCTGTGTTTTGTGATTCCTATAGTCTTAATTCTTGTGATCAGGATGGCAAATAAACTCCCGGTTTAGATACCGCGAATCCCAAAAATCGTTGAAAGAACAATTGATATCGGGCGATTAACCCAAATGCTATTATTAGAATTTTTCCAAACCCTATAATGATCTGATTAACCATGACTTTAAAACCTCCCCAAACCAATGTAATCCCCGCCTTCATTGCCATTTCGATCACATCGTTCTTGGTGCCTTTTGTGGGCTCTTCATTGAACTTGGCGTTGCCCCACATCGCCCACGAACTCAACATGAACGCGGTGACGTTGTCGCTGGTGGTCACGGCTTACTTATTGCCTTGCGCGATGTTTCAAATGCCGGCGGCGCGGTTGGGGGATTTGTTCGGTCGAAAAAAAATCTATTTGGCGGGCGTGTTCATCTTTTCGGTTTTCTCGCTTTTATCGGGGTTGGCGTGGTCAGCCCATTCGCTGTTGATTTTTCGGGTATTAACGGCAGTGGGCGCGTCGATGATGTTCGGCACGGCGATGGCCATTTTGGTGATGTTGTTCCCGCCGGAAAAACGCGGGCGTATGTTGGGGCTCTCCGGCGCGATTGTTTATTTTGCGTTGGCGTCAGGTCCCTTCTTTGGCGGCTTGTTGGCGCATTACTTCGGATGGCGCAGTATTTTTTATCTGTGTTTTGTGGTGGGCTTTATGGCGATGCTGGCTTTGGGTTTGGCTTTGCGCGAAGAATGGAAAGAAGCCGAAGGGGAATCGTTTGACGGCATCGGCGCCGTTTTATTCGCGCTTGCGGTCTTTGGCATCATCTACGGGTTTTCGCTTTTGCCGAATTTACAAAGCTGGATACTTTTGATCTTGGGTGCGGTGTTTGCGATCGCGTTTGTAGTGTACGAATTGCGCGTGAAAGTGCCGATGTTCAATCTTGATCTATTACGCTTCAACAAACCTTTCAGAATGTCGTCGATTGCCGCCATGATTAACTACACTTTAACGGCGGCATCCACCTTCTTATTGAGTTTGTATTTGCAATACGTGCGTGGGTTAAACGCGCAAGAGGCAGGATTATTACTGATGTTGCAACCCATTGCGCAAACCGTGTTTTCGGTGTGGGCGGGCAGGTTGTCCGATAAAATCGATCCTTCAAAAATCGCCACGATAGGCATGGCGGTGGTCGGTGTCGCGCTCGCGTTTTTATGCTTTTTATCCGAAACGACGGCATGGTGGATGTTGGCGGCGGTCTTGGTGATTTTTGGTATCGGCTTTGGTGCGTTTTCGCCCTCCAACACTGTGATGATCATGGGCTCTGTCGATAAGAAATACTATGGGTCGGCCTCGGCAGTCACCGGCACGGCAAGGTTAATCGGTTCGTCGTTGAGCGTTGGGATTGCCACGCTCTCCATCCACATCTATTTGGGAACCGCCTCGCTTTCCGCCGCCTACCACGACGAATTCATGAGTAGCCTTCATTTAACCTGCGCCGTGTCGCTCGCGTTGTGCGTGATCGGCGTGTGGGTTTCGGCGCAGCGTTTCGGTAAAAAGTGATTCAGGTATCAGGAATCAGAGGTCAGGAATCAGGGGTTCGCCCAAAAGTGAAAACCTACTTTTGGGCGTTCCCTGATCTACAGTTTACTCAAGCGTTGACGATAAGCATCCCAGTCTTTGATCGGGCGTGTTGCCGCGCCGGTTTCAACAGCCGCACGTGCGACCGCCAAAGGCAACGTGGTGCGCAGGCGAACGTCAAACGGGGAGGGTAAAAGATAATCTCGGTCAAATTTTTGATCGGGGTTGTTGCGCGCCAATTCCGCCAACGCGAGCGAACAGGCTTTTTTCATCGTTTCGTTGATTTGAACCGAACCGACATCCAACGCGCCTCTGAACATGAACGGAAAGCACAAGACATTGTTGACTTGATTAGGGTAATCGGAACGACCGGTGGCGATTAAGGCATCCTGCCTGACCGTGCGCACAAGTTCCGGGCGAATCTCCGGTTCAGGATTTGCCATCGCAAGAATAATCGGGTCTTTTGCCATAGAGGCAGCCATGTCCGCGTCCATGGTTTTGGGACCGGAGACGCCCAAGAAAATATCAGCACCGGTTAAGGCTTCGCGCATGGAACGCATCGACGTTTTTTGCATGTATTGGCGTTTGGTGGGCGCCAAATCATCGCGCTCATCATGCACCACGCCTTTGGAGTCGCACAAAAAGACGTTTTCTTTTTTAAGCCCTAAACTCACCAAGAGATTCAAGCAGGCAATGCCCGCCGCGCCCGCGCCGGAGCACACCAAACGAACGTTTTCAATTTTTTTATTGACCAGCAAAAGTGCGTTCATGATGGCCGCGGCGGACACGATGGCCGTGCCGTGCTGATCGTCGTGGAACACCGGAATGTTCAAGCGTTTTTTGAGTTCGGTTTCCACGTAAAAACATTCGGGGGCTTTGATGTCTTCTAAATTGATGCCGCCAAAGGTCGGCTCTAAACTTGCGATGATATCGACGAGTTTTTGAGGATCGCGCTCATTGACTTCAATATCAAAAACATTGATGTTGGCGAATTTTTTAAAGAGGGCGGCTTTGCCTTCCATCACGGGTTTGCCCGCTAATGCGCCGATGGCGCCCAAACCCAAAACGGCGGTACCGTTGGAAATGACCGCAACCAAATTGCCGCGAGAGGTATAGCGCGCGGCGTTGGCTTCGTCTTCGACAATGGCTTCACAGACACACGCCACCCCGGGGGTGTAAGCCAACGATAAGTCTTCTCGGGTTTCCATCTTTTTACTCGGGACAACTTCTAATTTGCCCGGCGTAGGAAATTCGTGGAAATGAAGCGCTTGTTTCTTTAACTCTTCAAGCGATAAGGGTTTTTGTTCGGAACTCATAATATAAATCTCCTAGAAAGTGTTTGCTGTAGGTATTAACCGAATATGGAATGCAGGAACAAGAAAGCAAGAAGTGTATTGATGCGGCTGTGTCCCGAATAGTATGTATATAGTGACCGTTGAATTACTCCACCAATTTTAATTTCGGTGGTTTGGGTTTGTCGGAAACTTCGTTATTTTTACCGGTAGGTGCTTTCATGCCGGGCGCCGTATAAGCCCCCGATTGTTGAGTGTTGAAATAGAGTCCGTACCCTGTTTCTCGCGCAAAAATTGCCGCAACGGCGGAAAATGGGATGGCCACTTCCCGCGCAACACCGCCAAAGCGAGCGGAGAACAATATCCACCGGTTGTCGATGGTCAACCCGTGGGTGGTACGCTCGCTTAAATTGAAAATAATTTCGCCGTCTTCATTGACGTAATCGGTGGGAACGCGAGTATCCTCGTTCACGCGAACCGCCAAGTACGGCGTTAATCCTGATTCGGCGCACCATTCACACACCGCCCGAACAAGGTACGGTTTGGCTTCTGCTTCAGACTTGAAAAGGGTATCTTCCATCGGTGAATGCCGGTGCTCCATATAAAAACATTTAAAACATTTATTTGCGCATACCGCGTTCTGCGGAGGTAATGGCGTCGGAAAAAGCCGGACGCGTGAACAAACGTTCGGCGTATTTCATCAGCGGCGCCGCGTGTTTGGGCAAATTGATGTTGTAATACTCAAGACGCCACAAAAGCGGCGTTAAGGCAACGTCTAACATTGAATAAGTATCGCCTAACAGGAATTTATGTTTTGCAAACGCCGGCACAAGCTGCAATAAGGCGTCACGAATGGCGGCGCGCGCCTTTTCGTGCGTTTCGGCAGATTTGGATTTGTTTTCCAAATCCTGCACAAACGAGAAAATTTCTTTTTCAAACTGAAATAAGAAATAACGGGTTTTGGCGCGCATGACAGGATCGGGCGGCATCAACTGCGGGTGAGGAAAACGCTCGTCAATGTATTCGTTGATGATGTTGGCTTGATGCAGAATTAAATCGCGTTCGATCAAGACCGGTACCTCGTTGTACGGGTTCATCAACGCGATGTCTTCGGCTTTTTTTTCGAGATCGACATCGACGACCTGAAAATCCATGCCTTTTTCGTGCAAGACGATTCGGCAACGTTGGCTGAAGGGATCGGTCGTCCCGGAATATAATGTCATCATAATCTGTAAAATCTCCTAAGAATAAACGCCTATTTTTAAACGCGTTCTTACTTCCAAGGGGGGATTTTACCCGTTACGGGAAAATATCGCTACGGTTCCGGGGTTCGGCAAAAAGTAAAAACCTACATTCGGACGGCAAAAAGTGGACCTTTTTGCCGGAAGTGAAATTTCCAAAAAAGTACCGGCGAAGCCGGTTACTTTTTTGCGTAGGGGCGAGGCTTGCCTCGCCCGAAAAGCGCAAACCCCCGGCTACTTCGTAGCCACCCCCTTTCATAAA
>JAIRPA010000172.1 GCA_031257235.1 Burkholderiales bacterium
CGATGCAGCAGTTGTCCCGTTCGGAATTGTTGTTGCCGATTCCCAATGAGTTTCGCGCACCGACGGGTGAAGTCAAAAAGGCAGAGGCACAAACAGGGTCGTGGGATTACATTTACGAACCCGACGCCAAAGTGTTGTTGGATGGCGTGATGCGGCGCTACATTGAAGCGCAAATTTATCAGGTGTTGGCTGAAAACATGGCGTCCGAGCAATCGGCGCGGATGGTGGCAATGAAGTCGGCGTCGGATAACGCGAATAAGATCATCAATGAATTGAAGCTGATCTATAACAAATCGCGGCAGGCGGCAATCACGCAGGAAATTAACGAAATTGTAGGCGGTGCTGCCGCTGTGTAAGCGCCGCCGCTATTTTTAACGAAATAAAAGAGAGCAGGAGTTAAAAGGATGAGCGAGGGAACCATTGTTCAATGTATCGGCGCTGTGGTGGATGTGGAGTTTCCACGTCAGGCAATGCCTAAAGTTTACGACGCGCTCAAGATGAACGATATCGGCTTGACGCTGGAAGTCCAACAGCAATTAGGAGACGGCATCGTTCGCACGATTGCGTTAGGCAGTTCCGACGGTTTGCGTCGCGGAATGAAAGTCGTCAATACGAACGAACCGATTTCCGTGCCGGTCGGCAAAGAATGCTTGGGTCGCATCATGAATGTCTTGGGTGAGCCGATTGATGAAGCCGGCGCGATCGGCGAGAAAAAGCGCATGTCGATTCATCGTCCGGCGCCGCGATTTGAAGATTTGTCGCCCTCAACGGAATTACTCGAAACCGGCATTAAGGTGATCGACCTTGTTTGTCCGTTTGCCAAGGGCGGTAAGGTGGGTCTGTTTGGCGGCGCGGGTGTCGGCAAAACCGTGAACATGATGGAGTTGATTCGCAATATCGCGATTGAACACAGCGGATATTCGGTCTTCTCCGGCGTGGGTGAACGGACTCGTGAAGGCAACGATTTTTATCACGAAATGAAAGACTCCAACGTCTTGGATAAGGTTGCGTTGGTTTATGGTCAGATGAACGAGCCGCCGGGCAACCGTTTGCGCGTGGCGTTGACAGGGTTGACGATTGCGGAAAATTTCCGCGAAGAAGGCAACGATGTCTTGCTCTTCATCGACAACATCTATCGTTTCACCTTGGCAGGGACAGAAGTTTCCGCGCTTTTAGGACGGATGCCCTCTGCGGTGGGTTATCAACCGACGTTGGCGGAAGAAATGGGTAAACTTCAAGAGCGGATTACCTCCACCAAGAAAGGTTCGATCACGTCGATTCAAGCCGTGTACGTGCCGGCGGACGATTTAACCGATCCTTCTCCGGCAACGACGTTCGGTCACTTAGACGCCACGGTGGTGTTGTCGCGTGACATCGCGGCTTTGGGTATTTATCCTGCGGTTGATCCGTTGGATTCCACCTCGCGCCAGATTGATCCGCACATCATCGGCGAAGAGCATTACAAAACCACGCGCGCGGTGCAACAGATGTTGCAACGCTATAAAGAATTGCGCGACATCATCGCCATCTTGGGGATGGATGAGTTGTCACCGGAAGATAAATTAGTGGTGGCGCGCGCGCGTAAAATCCAACGTTTCTTGTCGCAGCCGTTCTTCGTGGCGGAAGTCTTTACCGGATCGCCGGGCAAATACGTTCCGCTCAAAGAAACGATTCGCGGCTTTAACATGATCGTGAACGGCGAGTGCGATGCCCTGCCGGAACAAGCGTTTTACATGGTGGGCACGATCGACGAAGCGTTTGAAAAAGCCAAAAAAGTTCAGTAATTGCTTGAAAAGGAAAAGCGATGAGCCACAGCAAATTGCGTGTTGATGTTGTCAGCGCCGAAGAATTGATTTTCTCCGGCGAGGCAGAGTTTGTGGCGTTGCCCGGGGTGAGTGGAGAATTGGGCATCATGCCGCGCCACACTCCCTTGCTCACGCAAATCAAACCGGGAGCGGTGCGCATCAAATTAGCCGGACTTGATCACGAAGAAGTTATTTTTGTTCAAGGCGGGTTTTTGGAGGTTCAGCCGTATTTTGTGACGGTTCTTGCCGATACTGCCATCCGCGCTAAAGATTTAGATGAGAAAGAAGCGCTGGAAGCCAAGAAACGCGCGGAAGAAATGATGGCAAACCGCCATTCCGCTGAAAGCGTGGTTCAGGCAGAGGCCGAGCTTTCCGCGGCGGTTGCGCAGATGAACATCCTTCAAAAATACAAAAATCGCGCACAGGCAAGATAACGGGTGCGGGAGAAAATAAAAAACGCGGCATTAAAGCCGCGTTTTTTTAGGGTGTGGAAAGGTTGTCGTTACAGCGGGACGCCGATACGTTTGGCGGCTTCACGGTAAAATTTGATGACATCACCCAAATCGCGGCGGAAGCGGTCTTTATCCATTTTCTCGCCGGTCTTTTGGTCCCATAAGCGGCAACCGTCAGGCGTGAACTCGTCACCCAACAGTAATTGACCGTTAGGGTCGTCCACCGCGCGACCGAACTCTAATTTGTAATCCACCAAATCAATGCCGGCGTTTCCAAAGAGCGGTTTTAATACATTATTGACGCGCTTGGTGATGACCCGCATCCGTTGTACGTCTTCATCGCTTGCCCAGCCCAATACACGAATATGGTCGTCGTTGACCATAGGGTCGTGCAGGGCGTCGTTCTTGTAAAAATATTCAAACACCGGTTCGGATAAAGGCGTGCCTTCAGGAATGCCCAAGCGTTTTGCCATAGAGCCCGCGCAAACATTGCGCACGACACATTCCACAGGAAGCATTTTCATGGCGCGAACAAGGGATTCGCGCTCGTTGATGACTTCAACGAAGTGTGTTTTCACACCTTGTTGTTCGAGAGTCTGCATGATAAACGCGTTAAAGCGATTGTTGGTTTCGCCTTTCTGTTCAAGCTGCGCTAATTTTGCGCCGTCAAACGCGGACACGTCATCACGATAGTGCATGATGACGCGGTTAGGATCGTTGGTCGCGTACACCGTTTTTGCTTTGCCGCGATAGAGTTCTTTACCTTTTTCCATGAATGTGTCTCCTAAAAAATGCGCTAAATTTCGCGCCAATCAAAACCGGTTTGCTGATCCGCAACGCCGATCCAGTCGGGCGTACAGTTCAACGCTTGAGAAAGTTTCTCACGAACTTTCAAAGGACAATTATTATGCCGTGACAAATGCGCCGCGACAACGTGGCGCAATTTTGCGGTATTCATTGCCAAAAGTGCGTTCGCCGCATCATCATTTTCCAAATGCCCGAAGTCTCCGCGGATGCGTTTCTTCAGATGTTCGGGGTAAGGTCCGTTTTTTAACATCGTCGCGTCGTGATTGCATTCGATCACAATCGCGTCCACGTTGTCGATATGGCGTTGCGCGCATCCGGTGATTTTGCCCAAATCGGTCATAATCGCCAATTGTTTTGCGCCGTCCGAAAGGATAAATTGTACGGGTTGCCGCGCGTCATGAGGAACGGGGAAGGGGGTGATGTGTAAATCACCGACGGTAATGACCTCATGGCTGTCAAAAAGAGAAACGCGCCAATCTGCGGCGTTCCCGTTTAAAGCCTGATGGGTGCCGTAGCTCATAAAAACGGATGCGTTTGTTTTTGCGACAAATGCGGCCACGCCGCCAACGTGGTCACTGTGTTCGTGCGTTAATAAAACCGCGTTGATGTCCGAGGGCGCCATACCTAAACGCTCAAGCCTTTTTTGCGTTTGCTTAAAATTAAACCCGCAATCAATCAACACGCGCGTATGGTTGACTTCAACCAAAAGCGCGTTTCCGCTACTGCCTGACCCAAGCGACGCAAATCTCATCATGGTGATTTGGGGGAAAAGGGGTTATGTCTTTTCGGCTCTAAAGCGGCAAGAAAGCACCGAGAAGATCGGTTGTTTTCTTGCCAAAGAGTCGGAAACTTGACATGTGATCTCCGACCCTTAATCTTAAAAGTTGGATTCATTACTTTAGTTGATCTTTTAATATATTGAGTATTCGCTCAATATCGGTATTTTGCGCCGGTGCTTTTTCGGCAACCACCAAGACTGCCGATTGGGTTGCATTAACACTTGCCACGTTGACTTGATAGTTCTCCGGCACGACCTCTGTTTTGGAACGCCAAAACGCAAGGTTTGAGAAAAAGCCTTCGTTTTTGGCTTTAGAAACATCGGATTCAGGGTCGGCATAGCGCACGTAATAAATTCCTTCCGCGCGGTTTCTGTCGGTCACGGTAAAGCCGACACGGTCTAACGCCAAACCGACGCGTCGCCAAGCGCGATCAAAACTGTCGTCCACAATTAAACGCGATTGCTCGTTTTCCGTCACCACGCGCGCGCGTTCCGTTTGAGGGTTGGCGGTGGTGGCGGCGACAATATCCGTTTTTGCTTTTTCTTGGCTTGCGCCGAATTTCACCATCAGTCGCGCCAACATTTCTGCTTCTAAATTAGGATCAGGTGGCATCAACGCCCATGCAAAAGCCGCCGGCGTGTTGTTGTCGATTTTAGTTGTTGGGACTTGTTCCATTCCGCGATGAGAGATATATATCTCAACCGTACCTTTTTCTTTGCCTTGTTCTATGCGTGTTCTGAATTTATCACGCTTATAAGTGCTGTACAAAAAATCCATGTAT
>JAIRPA010000027.1 GCA_031257235.1 Burkholderiales bacterium
GAATTTTGCGTCAAAATGATCTTTGGAGGCGCGATCAAAATTGAAGGCTTCTAAGTCAAAAAGCGGCAAACCGAAGCGATTGGACACGAACAGCGCCAACTCCAGCGAAGTCATTTTTCGCGCCATTAAAAGCTGTTCCGCGAAAGGGATGCCGGTATTCCGCGCCTGCAAATGGAAGTTTTCGGCTTCTTTTTGCGTCAACACCTGACTTTGGATCAAGGCTTGCGCCAGACCACTGATAACCACGTTCGAGGAAAGTTGTGTCGCCATAATGATTTGAGATTGCGGTGGGTTGCCCGGTTAAACAAAAAAGCCCGCTTCATAAGACCTTTGCAAAACCCGGCGTTTGATCCTGTCCGCGCTTTTGGCAAAATAACGAAGAGTGCGCGAGGTCAGTCACGACCGGAACAGGTTGGGAGGTTTTGAAAATGTCTCTTATTGCCGCGGAACTACCTTCCCGATGATGCCTTTTCTTCAACGGTTTGTAAAGGCGTGACTTCGTCAAGCCCACCGGTGTGACCACTTTGGATGCTAAGTTTTACAACACGAACCGCATGATTTTTGACTTGTAAAATCAAAACGCGACAACCGAATAACTCAACGGTTTTGCCGGGATCGGGTATTTCGCCCAAAGTTTCGGTAATCAATCCTCCCAGGGTTTTTGCACCGTCTAAAGGAAACTTGGTGCCAAAACTGCGATTCACGGTACGTAACGCGCTTTTGGCATCCAGCACCACGCCTTCCCTCGATAAAGAAGGCGCGACGGCATCGGTTGCCGCCAGCAACATCAAGACGACCTCGCCGGTGACATCTTCAAGCGTGACCAAGCCTTCTAACTCACCGTATTCATCGACGATTAAACCGACTCTTTGCCCGTTCGAGCGAAAATGCTCAAACTGCGTTAAAAGCGGCGTTCCCGACGGCACAAAATACGCGGGACGAATCACCGCCTTTAAGGCATCGGCGTCTGAAAGAGGCATCAATCTCAACACGTCCGAGACTTCTAAAATGCCGATCACCGCATCCAGCGTCCCGTCAATCACCGGCAAAAAACGATAAGGCGTGGACGCCAACTGACGCATGATGGTTTCGGGTTTATCTTGAAGGTCGATCGCCTGAATGTGAATGCGCGGAATCATCACGTCGTCCACGCCGGCTTCGTTCATTGCCTTGAGGACGGACTTCGTGCCTTGATGCTCTTTGGTAAGGCGATCGGGGTTTTCCGAAGGGTTTTTGTCGCCGCTAAATACACGGAAATAAATCCGGCGGGCAAGGACTGCCGCAATAACGCCTGCGCAAAACCCGATGATTGCAAAGACTTCCATGCCGCCCCAAAGGAAAAATCGCTAACGCGAAAGAAAAAGCTCAACGATGAATTTGTAGCCTAAGTACGCCAACAAAAGGACGGCGGTGCCGGTCAAAATCCAGTAAAACGCACGCCGCCCTCGCCAGCCAAACCGCCAATGTCCGAACAAAAACACTCCAAAGATGACCCACGACGCCATGGTCAGCGCGGTTTTATGCGTGAATTGAAACGGTTGCCCAAAAATGATTTCCGAGAAAAACACCCCACTGATCACCGTCATCGTCAAAAACAAAAAACCCAATAAAATCAATCTGAAAAGATAGCGTTCTAAGGTTAAAAGAGGTGGAGTTCTGCCGGATTTTTGATCGGAAAAATCGTAACGCAGACGTTTTTCGATGCTCGCCATCGCCAATGCCAAGAGTGCTGCCACGAAAAATAGCGCGTAAGCCAAAAACGCCACCGCGATGTGCAACGCCATGCCGGACTGGGTTTCATACATGAACCGATGCTCGCCGGGGAAAATCGCCGGCATGATGGCTGCCACCGCCGCCATGCCCAATAAGCCGGTCGAAAATTGCGATAAGGCGCGCATCAGCCCCGACGCCCACGCCACCACCACGCATAAAAACGCGACGAGCGAAGCGGCGTTCCCGACGGAAAAGTTAATGCCGTCCGGCGCGATGATCGAGCGCATCAACGAAAAAACGTGCAGGGAAAGCGTGACCACCGCCACGATGAAAATCAGCGGTGAGGCAGGTTTATCGGGTTGCTCTGCGTTGTTGCGGTGAGATGTCCACCAACGAGCCGCCGCCCCCGCCGCGTACAGCATGGAGACCAAAAGATGAAAAACGGGAATTTCTATCAGCATGATCCGGCGATTCTACCATTTGAATCCCCGCTTTCTCCGACTTCCCTGCCCGGCTTTTGTTTTTTTTACATCAAATTTTTCGGGAGGGGCGGGTTCGGCAAAAAGTGATTCAGGAATCAGGAATCAGGAATCAGGTATCAGGTATCAGAAAAACCGGATTGCGGGTCGAGCCCGCAATGACGAGGTAAAGGATGAATGGTCGCTAAATTTGATGCACCTCATTTGCGACGTGTTTCTGATTCCTGACCTCTGACCTCTGATACCTGACCCCTGAAACGCAAAAAAGGATCAGGCTTTGCCTGTCCTTTTTTGCTCACTCCAACCGCCAAAAAGTAGTACTTTTTGGCGAACACGCGAGTGTAGGGGTTTACTTTTTGCCGAACCTCACCTTTTATCTTTTCGGTTTCGGCCCCGTGTTTTTCACCAAGTCAGGCACATCCGCCGCCGGCGTGTGGCACACGCTGCAATAATATTGCGCGTTTTTCAGCTTGCCTTTATCAAAATGCGAAAGCGGCAAGGGGGTCGGTTGCCCCGCTTCACGCGGTGTGCCACGCGCCGCAAACGTATGACACGAAATACACATATTGCTGGATTGGGTGATCGGTTCATACGCCGACACGTCGTGCGGAATCAACGGCGGCATTCCGTAAGCGGCTACGGCGTCACCTTTGACACCCGCGCCATCGCGCGTGAACGGTTGAGGCGTTGTGGTATCAAACGCGCTCGTTTTGGATAAACCCAAATTTTTATCGGCAATCGGCTGACCGACACATGCCGCCAAACCCACCAAAAGGATAGACACAATAACAAAGTAAACAGATTTCATTTCACACCTCTCTATAGAATTAACATCACGAACTATACGCTGGAATCAGCGCCCCTTTTTGCCTGCGTGCGAAGTTTAAAAGCTAAACTTTTTTCACGACACACAACCACACATTTACCGCAGTTGACACACTCCCCTGCTCTTACCATCCCGAACTTTGTGTTTTCACTAAAATTAAGCACAAGAGGTTCGGGGCAAACTTTGACGCAATCTCCGCAACGGGTACAGCTGTTTGAATCGAATGCCACTTTCACTAACCCGATACGCCCGACTAAAGACCAAAACGCACCCAACGGACAAAAATGCCCGCACCACCCGTGCGCCATGATCAATAGATCAAAAATAAATATCCCTAAGACCGCAATGATGCCAAAACCTATCCCGTAAATCAGTTCAC
>JAIRPA010000070.1 GCA_031257235.1 Burkholderiales bacterium
GTCTCATTCACGTTATCCCCGCGATCAAACCGCGCGTTGGCGGCGATGGCCGCTAAATCTGCCCAGCCTTTCTCCCAGCCTTTACTCTGCAACACGGCTTCAATCATCACCGGCGCAAACCCCACCCGTCCCGGAATAGGCATTTGCACGCGACCGCGTAAAAGCGGATTGACCAGATCACTCCAATCTTTGGGCGGCGCCACATTCAATGATCGAAGCGCTTCGGGATGATAAGCAATCCCGTAGCCGGCAAGCTCAAATGCCGCAAAATAGTTATCGGCATCCACCAAAGACGGCGGCAGAAATTCGGTCAAAGCCTTCGGCAATTTGGCCAATTTGCCCTCTTTTTTTAAGGTGATGAAATTGCGCGGCGCCGGCGTCCAATAAACATCAATATCAATGATGCCGCCGCGTCTCAAGTAAGATAAGGCGTCCGCAGAATGCCGCCACAAAATTTCAACACGCGTTCCGGGATGGGCGTCTTCAAATGCTTTCTGAAACCGGGTGGTGACATCCTCCTGATAACTGGTCAACACCACCACTTTATAGTCTTGAGGGTCGGCGGCAAGAGCGGCGGCGGCAAAACCCGTCATGCCCATCACGCCCATCATCAACCCCATCAATAACGACCATCCTTTTTTTTCAACGCTCGTGAAAATACTATAGTTATTCATGATCCCCATCCTCAATATTTGAAGCGCAATGAAAGCGAATAGTTTCTTCCTTCTTGCGGATAGCCGGTGGCGACTTCATAGTTTTTGTCCAAGAGATTTCGACCGGTCAACGAAATTTCCAAATCTTTGGCTATTTCATAGGCAAGCCTTAAACTCAATAATTCATACGCGCCTTTGCCGGCGGTTGTGGTGTTGTTCCCCGGACGTTTGCCGGACACCTCAAGCGCGGGAATCACCGAGAGTTTGGGAATCGGCGTCCATTTTGCGTAGAGGAATCCTTTGCTTCTCGGCGTAGAATCGAGCCGGCTATCCGGGCTGTTATAGTGTTTGACCACCGTATCAATATAGGTATAATTCGCGCCGATGATCAGTTGATCCACCGGCGTTAAAGTGATTCCCAGCTCGATACCTTTATAGGTGGCTTGACCGACATTTCTACTTTGGCTTTGCCCCGCGTAAGGGTTGGGCGCCACGAGCAATACGGACTCAATCGCGTCATCCACTTTGTAGTAATACAAAGAGGCTTCGCCGGCTAACCACGGTGTGATTTTGTCTTTGATTCCCCATTCAAAATTAAGCCCGCGTTCGGGTTTTAAATTGGGGTTTGAGGTTGCGCCGCCAAAACGCGAAGAGTAACGCTCAAACAAAGTCGGAAAACGTGTGCGACGCGACACGGAAACATGCGTGGAACCGGTTTCACGGTAACGCCACAAGGCGGCAGTTTGTAGGTTAGTTGCCCACCGATGCGCGGTCTCGTAATCAAAAGACTCATACGCGCCGCCGGTGGTTTTTTGACCATACTCTTCCGCTTTCTCGGTAAAACGTCCGTCGCGCGACACCCCCAAGACTAAATCGACTTCGGGATGAACATGCCAAGTCTCTTCAAGAGCCAGCGATACCGTATTTTCTAAGGTGTTTTGTTTGGGTTCTTTGGCGCCAAAAACGCCGTTGGTCGCAACAGTCGAAGGGTATTCATTCCATTCATGGTGGTTGTCGCGCCGCCAATGTAATGCCGCCTTTTGCGTGTGCTTCTCCCATAACTCGGTACCCAATTCAGCGGATGCGCCCAACGCGCTATCATCATAGTAACTGTCAAAATTCTGATTGCGGTTTGAAAGGTTGGTTTTGTTGGAAGAGGTCAAAAGGTTATCAAATTTTTCATAATAGGCTTTTGTTTTAATATAACTTTTGTCGCCAATCGCGGTATGCGACAACCAATACAATACCCACACATTCCATTCCGGCCAATCCCACACGGTGGCAGGCTCCGGCGAATTGACCGACGACGCCATTCGTTTTTCTCCTTCCTGCTTGATGAAATTCAATGAATACTCATCCGTAGCATTGGGGGTATAACCTGTTTTGATATTGACACGCCAATCTTTTTTGTCGGTATGTTCACGCTTGCCGCCGTCTTCGTAAGCCGTCGGCTCAAATTTATCGGAGAGGTAAAACCCGCGAGAGTCTCGTTGCTCGACACCGGCTTGCAGATAGTATTTTTCCTGTCGCGTTCCTAAGTTGGCAAATAAAGTATTGCCGTTATAGTGTCCGTCGTTAGAAAAAGCACCTTTGAACAATAAGTCTGCCTCAAAGGGCTTTTGGGGTTTTCGTGTGACCAGATTGATTGCCCCACCCATGCCGTCCGTGCCGTTGATCACCGTCACATAGCCTTTGGCAACCTGAATCTCGGAGAGGTCGGGGGTCAAAAAGCGATCGAAATCAATACGGTTGTCCGCCGGCAGATAAAGCCTGATGCCGTCCAATAAAAGCGGAACCCGCCAACGATCATAGCCGCGCACGGAGACGGTCGTCTCGTTTCTGGTGCCGGAGCCGGCCGTCATGGTGACGCCCGGAATCAAATTTAAGGCATCAGGCAGACTGTCTCGCTCAAAGTTTCGTAAATCTTCGCGGGAAAGGGTGTCGGGGTCCAGCGGGGAAATGTCATTCTCTTTTTTCGCCGTCACGGTGATCTCGCCTAAGGTAAAGACCGATTTATCCGGCTCTGCCGCACGCAACGGGAGGGTGTAAAAAAAAGGGACCATGATTGCCGCCATGAATGGCAAAAGTCCCGGAAAGCGAAATGAAAAAAGCGGGGGGCGGTTTAAGACAAGCGGTGTCTTTGGGTTCAAAATCGGAAAAAACTCCTTAAAAATCAAAGAAGTTATATTTTTGGTCTTCATGATATCCCCTTTTTGGGTTGAGAAACGTTCGTAGTATAAATTTAGATATAACGAAAGGCAAGGAGGGGGTCGGGGATCAGGGATCAGAGCGTCGTCATTGCGGACTTGATCCGCAATCCGGTTTTTCCGCCGTTTTTACAAAAAAGTATCGGGCTTTGCCCGTACTTTTTTGCAAATCATGACCGGCAAAAAGTAGGGGTTTACTTTCTGCCGAACGGTTTTCACTTTTTGCCAAACCTTTAAAACCGGATTGCGGGTCGGAGCCCGCAATGACGACGCAGGTGAGGGATGGTCGCCAAATTTGATGCACCGCATTTGCGGCGGCGTTTCTGATCCCTGATCCCTGATCCCTGATCCCTGATCCCTGATCCCTGTTTACTGATTGCGTGCCAACGACGACAAATGCAAGGTATAGTGATTGCGTTGTCTGTCTTCAAAAAACAAACGCAAAGTGCGTGAGACGGTACGAAACGAGATTTCTTCCCAGGGAATTTCCGCTTCGGAAAAAAGGCGTACATCCAGACTTTCCTCGCCGGCGGAAAAGGTGGGTTCGGTAAGACGCGAAAGAAAGATCATGTGAACCTGACCAATCTCCGGCATGCTGATGACCGAAAAAAGGTGATCAATCACGATATGGGCGCGCGCTTCTTCAAAGGTTTCACGCGCCGCCCCTTCTTCCAAGGATTCGCCGATTTCATAAAAGCCCGCCGGTAGTGTCCACTTGCCGTAACGCGGCTCTATCGCGCGCTGACACAATAAGATTTTGTTTTCCCAAACCGGCAAAGTGCCGACAATCACGCGCGGATTTTCATAATGGACTTTATCGCACACCGTACACACATAACGATTGCGCGTATCATCGGCGGGGATTTTATATTCAAGCGTTCCGCCGCAACGGTCACAGTATTTCATTAGGGTCGGCACGCTCATCTTTAATGCTCCTTATTATTCAGGCAAACGAAGGAAGTGATCCCGATAATATTTGAGTTCATCAATAGACTCATAAACATCGGCAAGCGCTTCATGCTTGGAAGACTTTTGAAACCCACGCGCCAATTGAGGATGCCAGCGTCGACACAATTCCTTTAAGGTGGACACATCCAGATTACGATAATGAAAGAACGCTTCGATGCGCGGCATGTGAAAGGCTAAAAAACGACGATCTTGACAAATACTGTTACCGCACATGGGCGACATCTTTTCGGCGGCGTGTTTGCTTAAAAAATGATGAACTTCCTGCTCGACTTTATTTTCAGTCAACGTGGAAGCTCGGACGCGATCAATCAACCCTGAACGTTTGTGCATGGATTGATTCCAAGAATCCATCTTGGCAAGCGTGGTGTCTTCTTGATGAATGACCCACCCCGGCGCTTCGATGATCGGGTTTAACGCCGCATCGGTAATTACAATGGCGATTTCTAAAATACGGTCGGCAACGGGAGACAAACCCGTCATTTCTAAGTCAATCCAAATCAAACGATTGTTTAAAGAATCTTTCATAGGGTTTCAAGATGGGTATAAAAAGGATGCGCCGCGTTCAAAGTATGATTGAATGAAAAATAGCCGTTTAAATATATTATATTATTTAGTGTTTGACAATAATTTTTCTACCGACAACAACGCTTGGTCAAGTTTATCCACCTCCGAGCCGCCGGCTTGCGCCATGTCCGGCTTACCGCCGCCTTTGCCGCCCACCATTTGCGCCAAAGATGCGGCGATTTCATTGGCTTTCACGCGCGCGGTTTGATCTTTGGTGACGCCCACGACCAACTGCACTTTGCCTTCGTTTTCGGTCGCCAACACCAAAACGCCGCTTTGGATTAAATCGCGTGCTTTATCAAGCGCTTCACGCAACACGGCGTTATCCACGCCGACAAGTTTATAGACAAACGTTTTGATGCCGTTGATCACGCGCGTATGGTTTTCAACCGCGTCACGAATCTCGTGCGAGACCAAACGCGCTTTTAATCGCGCGATTTCTTTTTCACCCGCGCGCGCGGATTCGATCAATCTTGTCACCCGTTCGCCGATTTCTTCGGGCGCCGTTTTTAATTCACCGGCAACACGCGCGATCCAACCGTTGCGTGTATTTAAATAATCCATCACGCCCAAACCCGTGACCGCCTCAACACGACGCACCCCTGAAGCCACCCCCGATTCCGCCACAATTTTAAATAGACCGATATCGCCGGTGCGCTTGATGTGGGTGCCGCCGCATAATTCACACGATGTTCCGATATTCAACACGCGAACACTGTCTCCGTATTTTTCGCCGAAAAGCGCCATCGCGCCGGTTTTAATCGCGTCATCGTAGCTCATCACACGCGCCGTCGATTCCGTGTTCGTTAAAATTTCACGATTAACGATCGCTTCCACGCGCGCGATTTCATCGTCGGTCATCGGTTGGTGATGCGAAAAGTCAAAGCGGGTGCGATCCGCGTTGACCAACGATCCTTTTTGCTGCACGTGTGTTCCTAAAACCTCACGCAGGGCTTTGTGCATCAAGTGTGTGGCCGAGTGATTGCGCATGGTTTGAGCGCGTAAGGTCTCGTTCACGCTCGCGGTGACTTGATCGCCGACTTTAATTTGCCCTTTGGTGACCACACCGATGTGTCCCATCACTTCCGGCTGAATTTTTTGCGTATCTTGAACTTCAAAGAAAAGGGTGTCGGACACAAGACTTCCGCTGTCGCCCGCCTGCCCGCCGGACTCTCCGTAAAAAGGCGTTTGGTTTAAGATCACCAAGCCCGTCTCTTTGGGTTGTAACACCTCCACCGCCACGCCTTCTTTATAAAGCGCGACGACTTCCGCCGTCTCCGTTAATAAATCATAACCGTCAAACCGTGTTTTATGCCCGGAATAAGGAATGGTTTTCAAGGCTTTGAATTGACTTGCCATTCGCGCGCGCGTGCGTTGCGCCTCCATCGCGCGATTAAACCCTTCTTCATCAATGATGATCTTTTTCTCACGGCAAATATCCGCGGTTAAATCCGGCGGAAAACCAAACGTATCGTACAAAAGAAAAACCGTATCGCCGGATAAGGTGGCGCCGGGTTTTAAGGTGGACATCGACTCATCAAGAATTTTCATCCCGTGTTCAATCGTCTCTCCAAACCGTTCTTCTTCGGTTTTTAAGACTTGCGCCACGCGATCGGCTTCGCGCGTTAATTCGGGATAAGCGTCGCCCATGACCCCGGCCAAATCTTCGACCAAGCGGTAAAAAAACGGCTTTTTTTGTCCGAGCTTATAGC
>JAIRPA010000123.1 GCA_031257235.1 Burkholderiales bacterium
GTTGAGCTGCCCGATAGTGCTTGACGCCAACGACCATCCCATCAAAATTTTTACGGCAACGAATCTTCAAGCAAGTCCAAGTATTCGTTTCACAGATTTAGATCAGACCAACAGAGAGGTAAAGCATGGCTAACAAAGAGAAGCAACACAAACCACTGATTTCATTCCCTGACGCAACGCGCCTCAACGATAACGCGCGGTTTTTCCTTGAGCCGAAGGATGCGCAATGCCACCCTGAAAAGCAAATTCCGGGGGTTATTTTATTCCCTGCGTTAGGTACTCCATTGATATACGACGGGAAAAAGACCACCATTAGCATTTATGTGGTGATGGATGCTTGCGCTACGGATAGTTTTCACAGATCGAGTATGGATGATTTGGAGAATCGCGTTTCCGTATCGAGCGAACTTAAAAAAGCCTATTCACGAAGCAAGTGGTTTCAAGGCGATAGAGATGATGTTTGGTACTGTCCGATGGGTTATCTCTTCGTTTCTCAACATTTGCGGTTGGTTTCGATGGATGCCGCCACCCATAAAGGAACGAATGAAGTCATTGGCTGGGAAAAGGGGCGTTTGAACGAGAAAGATCAATATGCTGCTGAGGGCATGAAGCATATCTGCGTTTGGCGCATCGGGCAATTCAGGCCGGGCAATTTAAGAAACAAAGAGGGCAAAATTGTCGGCACTTTGGATACCAAAACGGTCGCACACTATAAAAAGCTCGCCGGAGAATTTGGTTTTACGCTCTCGGATGTTTTTGAGATAGAGATTGACGCTCATTGGCTGGGTGTCAATTCAACGGCAAAAAGTTTAGCGTGGTTATATTCGCCGCCTGAGTCCTTAAAAGCCGCAGCGTTTTATCCTCCGTGGTTGAGGGACAATAAATTTCAGTCCATTGAGTTACAAGACCTCATGTTGAATCGCGCTTTTATGGAGCAGTCGAATGATCTTGAGAAAATGTACTACAAAAAGCTGGGTGAAGCCGACAAGAACATGCGGCAGCTTATGGCATCGTCTGTGGCAGTAACAAGCAATTTGTTGTCTTGGCATCCGGTGAAAATGATTAACATCCTACCGGAGATGATCATTGCTCAAATTTCTGATATTCACTTGAACCAACGGCACTACACCATTGCACGATCTCAAGTGGCACTTTTAGATGGTGCGCCGGGTCCGTTGGGTAAACCGTTTGCCGATAAGCTGTGTAACCCATATATGGCAATGCGTGAGTTAATTGACGCGGCGGCAGATGGCGACCCTGCCAAAAAAATACCCAAAGCACACGTGCTTATGATTACCGGAGACATGCACGATAACAATCGCAGTTTAGTCCCTGAGGCGGTCAATCCGCCGGGTAGTGGGTTGCCGTCGATTGCTGCCATTTGGAAGGCGTGTAACATTTTTGATGGGTTGATGAAATTAGAGAAAAGCCCATACTTGCGGGGGCCGGATCATATCTTGATGTACACGGCGATTTTGGATGCTTACCGTGAGAAAAATCTGCCTTGTTTTGTGATTAACGGCAACCATGAGCCGTACAGAATGCAGTATGGGGTTTCGCCGAGAGCCGTGCCTTTTAAATCGAGGTCTTTCTGGATAGGTCTTTGGGAAAGGGCGAAAAGGTTAAGTGAGAACTTAAGTGATCGCGCGTTACGGAAATCTATTGCGGATAAATACTTCTTTTCTCCCAAAGGCGCGGACAAATTTGGCGAATGGTATCCAAGAAAAGGGGATGAAGGTATACCGGGGGATCACAACCTAACGCCGTATGAACTTTGTCTGGCGTTTGGCCCCACTTACGCGCAAGTGTTGACGGGGTTTAACTTCCATGAGGATTGGTTTGATTGGGTACATTATCTTTTAACCCCGTGGCAGAATTGGTATTTTGAGCATAATGGTTCGCCGTATGTGGGTTTAGGCTGGGGTGAAAAAGAAAACTTTGTCAATTTAGCCGACATCGTCTCAAAATCCGATCGTGAACAGCAGGGTGATGCTTTTTTGTCGCGCGCTCCCAAAACCATTGATTGGGATCAAAAAGCGTTAATTGAGCAGGGGCAGGACTACAAAGAGCGTAATCTATTTTTGTTCACGCACTTCACTATGGTGAATTTGCATCCCGAAGTTGCTTTTTTCAAGCCTCCCAAAGATTACAATGCCCCTTCAAAGGTCGTGAACAACTTATCGTTTTTCCCTGTTTTTGATGATCTCTCAATCATTCCTTCCGTAGGATGGAATGTGAATCAAGCGGGTTGGAATAAAGTAAATTGGGGTACGTGTGAGAAAAATCTGCCTTGGTTTTTTGAAAACTGTGTGAATTTCGACAACAAAGCCGGTGCAAACCCCAATGCGATTACGGCGCACTTTGTGGGGCATTCTCACCGTCCGGGCGTTTATAACCTGATTAAGTGCGAGGATGAGACAAGATTTGAGATTTTAAAGTTCCATTGGTTCAGAGGGAGTGTATTGGAAATCAACGACGCTTGTGATCCGGGTTTATGTGCTACCAAAGTGGCTACCACGCCTTCGCCGAATGTCACCAAATTTGTGGTGTGTTCCAGCAGCGGCATTATGGGCAAACAAAACATTTGGGATGAATTAGCGGGGTGGACTTGGGTGAAGCCCTCAGGCATTGTGTACAACGGAGGCGTGGTTTCTACCATTGAGACCAAAGGCAACAAACCTCGCATGTGTGTCTGCGCGGATTATCTCCCCTTTGTCAAACATGAGGGTAAAGATGCCAACAAAAACGTGATTCCGATTTCTTGGAAGATGCACTCGATCGGGAAAGACCACGTTAAATTTAAACTCAGAATTCATCCGTTATTGGTGGCCATGGACTGTATTGAAAGCGTCAATCTGTGGAAGTATGACGGCGATCAATGGGTGCAAGGCAAAAAGCCTTGCGTGCTCAAAGGTGCGGATTTTTCAACGGAGAAGGATAGCGATTGCGTTGCCTTAAAGAGACCTTCCGAAGCCAGAATTTACACTATGGAGGTTGAAAACTCGCTCTTGCTTAAAGGGATGTCTGGAGACTCTACAACAAAGGAGAAAAATTCCTCAAATGCAGCAGAACAGCCCGCTGGATTGTCTAAGGGTGAGAAGCGTAATAAGAAACCAGATAAAGTGGAAATCGACAAAACCAATTGGTTCTGTGAGGTGAAGTTTAAAGCACCCGAAGGTTACGGGGGTGTGTTTAAAAACCTCTTTGACGTGTCAGATTCGTGGGTCTTTCCTGTCGGCGTCAGAACGGAATCGGATACCCCTGACGGGTTGACGATAGCTGCCTGTGGCATTGCGCGCCCCAACGGGGAATTGGGTGAAGTCCCGGATTGGGAGTGGCTACATAAGCTCAACGGTGCAAAATACCCGAAACCGACTGATGTGATCTTCCCGAATCAAGCCTCATCCGGCGGTGGCGGGGGTGGCGGGCGATAATTATGGACTTTTAATAGCCCGTGTAGGTATAAAGTAAACCGTTTGCTTAAACAAAACCGCAACGTTACGGTGAGAGTGTAAGATGTCTTTTTTTAGGAGCAGTAAAACATGGCATTAGATTTAAAAGTACGACAACCGCAATTTGATATGTTGAAAGACGCCGAATTGCGCCAAAAGACGATGGGAGAGAAAATCCTGTTGATTGAGGATATAGCCATAGACGGCGGCGTATTTGATAACGTGGAGTGGAAGAATTTTCACTTTAAAGACGTAGATTTCCACGATCGCTTTGTCCAAAAAAGCGTTAAAAACTGCATCTTTGAAAACTGCGAGTTTTACCGGAGCGAGTTTCATACCTTTGATATGGAGGATGTAACCTTCGTCAACTGCAAAACCAAAGGTGCTGCGGTTATTTCCGGTCAAGGGGTATCTCGAAACGTGGTGTTCAAAAATTGCGACTTTACCGATCAGCCGGAGACCAATGAGAACTATTGGGGGGTCGTTGCCGTTGCCGGCGAGGTGCTTTACCAAAACTGCAAAGCAAGACACATCAGCGTGGGCGGGTTTGAAGGCGAAATAAAGTTAGACGGTTGCCAATTTGAAGATATGACTTTTTACGCGGGGGTGGCATCTGATAGCCCTCAAAAGTTTGCCTCACTGACCATTGAGAACTGCACGTTTAAGAAAAAGGTCAGCTTGATGACGACCAATCTCGATAACCTGACGATAAAAAACACTACATTTGAAACGATTCTTACACCGGAAACTATTAGAAATAGCCTCTCCATTGAAAATTCAAAAGGGAACTATTTATGGTTTCAAGCAAAAAATCCAATAAAAAAAATATCAATAAAAAACTGTGAATTTTCTGCTAAAGGTGAAGATGGCGGTACTTTCTATTTTTGGAGAAAAAATGGTAAGCAAATACAATCTGAAAATCTCACGATAGAAAATGTTAAATGTGGTGTGGGAGGTGATGGAAGTGATGGGGGTATGTTCCAAACCGGCAGAAATACACATATTAAAAATATAGAGGCTCCGAGACTTTCTTTCATGTTTCAAGGTGATAGTGTTCAAATTGAGGGAGCAAAAGCCACCAATGAAGCCACCTTTGAAAACGCCCCCGGACAAGGGAAAATGCCCAATGTGGTTATATCCAATTTTTACGTGGCGAATCTTGCCGATTTTAAAGGCGTCATGCTCCCAACCTTGATCATTGACGGCTATAAAGGCAACACATTGGATTTGTCCGACACAAAAATCGGGCGGCTGGAGATTAAAAACTCGCGGGTAGAGACCTTGCTGGATTTGACCAACGCCCACGTCGGTAGCGGCGAGTTTTCGACCTTATCGGGCAGTAAGAAAATCAAGGTGATCACTAAGGGCAGTAATTTAGATGTTAAAGACGGGACGTTGTATGTTGTTCCGCCAAAAGCGTAGTTTCGCCCCTTACGTAAAAAAGTATCCGGCTTTGCCGGTACTTTTTAGGCAAGTAAGGCGGCGTGGATTCTGCGACTTCGGCACTTCGCGCCTTGACGGCACTCTGCCCCTGATTCCTGAAAACCGAAAAGACAACATGACCTCTCATGAACTAAAACACATTCGCACCTTGCTTGGCTTTTCTCCCGCAGAGGCAGCCGAGCTGGTGGGCGAGGTTTCCGAAGAGAAATGGCTGGCGTGGGAAGAGGATGCTAACCTGATCCTTCCCGAAGAAACGATTGACCGCTTGATGAAGCTCTGTCATTGGCATCGTCAAACGATTGTCGGCACACTCCAAAGCCTTCAAAATGAACCTAAAGGCTTTATCGCCACAATGGTCTGGTACGACACGCTGGAGGATTGGACAGCAACGGGGCATTCCATACCGTTTTTATTTCGCCCGTATCAATCGGTCTGCACCTTTTTGCGGGAGAAACTCCCTGACACTATTGTGTTTCAGGTGTTCAACAAAGAAAGTTGTCTGGCGTGGTTGAAGAATAATCACTTACCCGAAAGCGAATTGGCGAACGATCAACAGGTGATCCGCTGGGCAACGGAATTGACCGTGACTTTAAGCCGTGCGACCGACACGGGAACAACATTACAGTAGTTTATGTATCAACGAATCAAAAGTATTCCACACATCTCTTTATCGACAGGTAAAGAATCTTTATTGGTGCGAGAACAAGACCCGACACACCATCGCGGGTTTGAGTACTACATTCATTTGGCAGCCAAGCAAGGATTTCCCAACACAACCCCTATTTTTCAAATTGGGGAATCCTCTTATTGGATGCGCTTGTATTCCTTGCCCTGCGACGTTTTCGGGGTGAGATTCTTAGTGATGAAAAACGGTGAAGAAAAGTGGGTGGCGTCTTGTTATGTTGTTCCCTCAAAAGAGTCGTTGAATTTTGTTAAGCGTGACCGTTTTTTCTCAAACGTACACTTGCCGCAGAAAGTCCCCAAGCCGCCTTTTTGCATGTCGTGGCGCACTCAAGAGTATTTTCTCAATGAAGAGGTGTTTCGCTACATCCGAGATTGCGCGGTGTGGTATTGGCTGGATCAACAAATCGCCCCCCAACCTGATTCCCCCGACGATCTCTTAAACCGCGTGATGGTCGATTTTCCGAACCTCAATGCTGTGGTGAGTGAGGCTTATGGGAATCAAAGCGATGATGTTCCCAAACACGTATTTTTACCCGTCAATACATGGAACAAGATAGGGCTAGACACGTACAAACTCGAACAAACCAACGGTTATGCCCGAATATGGTATTACGCCCGAATGATCATGGTGACGCAAACGTGGGCGTACTCTAAAGGAATTTATCGGTTTGAGAATACGTTCATTCAAGAGCTCGCTAAGACGAGCCTAAAAACGGACAATGATATTCCTACCGACTTTTTGGAGCGGCTGCCTGAGTTTTGTATCTACATCGAGATGCCCAATGAGTTTACATCTCCGTTATTTGAAGGCAGATTGTATGGATTTTTTGCCACGATTGCGCACAATACGGAAAACCCTGAAAACTCGCATCTTCTTATTTTTCCTTTGACTGATCCTCCGTCCTCTCCTTACTTCTTGCTGTTATCGGATAGCTCTATCGAGAAGTCGATAGAATTGTTGAAGGTTAATGAAGATATATCGCCCGTCTATACCCCGCAAGAGTTTGAAGAGAAAAAAGACCTTGTCCGAGACCAGCTTAAATTCTTTATTTCCTGTGTTCTTTACCTTTGCTCTGACGAACCCGACGTTGAGGGCGTGGTGGCGGGAACATCACCGGTTCGTCCTGCTCTGAAAAAAACCAAGCAGGGGTTTCAATTGTTTCCCGAGACCAAAACCAAAATTTATAACGTGGGCGCGAAGGTGGGCAAGCTCATCCGCACCTACCAAAGCGAAGAGGATAAAAAGCCCGCAGGGGAAGGCAAAACCCATGCCTCGCCGCGTCCGCACATCCGCACGGCGCATTGGCACTTGTACCACGTGGGGCAAGGACGCAAAGATTCGCGCGTTCGGTGGATTCCGCCGATTGTGGTGGGAGGATCAGGAATCAGGGATCAGAGGTAGGGGACGGCGTTTCTGATCCCTGATCCCTGACTTCAGATTCCTGAAACGCAAACCCCCGTCAGGCTTCGCCTGCCACCCCCTTTCATAAAGGGGGCTTTTTTATTCGCCCAAAAGTGAAAACCTACACTCGACGGCAAAAAG
>JAIRPA010000154.1 GCA_031257235.1 Burkholderiales bacterium
TCAGAGTTTCTTGTTGAGAGAAATATTGCTTATAAGCGAAAAAAATGAGGAATTTATGACTAGCCTCTTGTAAGTTGTCAAAACCTACGAAGTTGATATTTACACTGTTCGCTTCTTAGTCCAGAAACATGAAAAAATCAACTTTCAAATTTATGATGCCTAACGATAGGGCAACTTTTAGGAACATAATTGCCGATAATGAGATAAAAAATATTAGTAAGAAAATATTTTGTATAATATTTTTTCTATGCTTATTGATCATTGCGGATATTATTACATTCTTGCTTTTTAAGAATTCTTAATCTGGACGCTAAAGATATGGAAATATTCCATAATATTTATTGTATTTCGTTTATCGTTATTTTTCCTGTGGTTGTTTATTTTATAATGAGGCAAAATAAAATTACAAGGGAAAGGTATGGATATGGTTTTCCTACGGTTTTTTTCTTGTTTATTATTATAGGTTTTTTATCGGTTATTTCTATAATTGTATATGGCTTATTAAAATAATAGGTTGCTCCGCAATTTTCTGCCTCGTCATTTGAGCGCGCCCGTAGCGAAGTCGCAGAATCCAAGCCCCCTTTATAAAAGGGGGTGACTGCAAAGCAGTCGGGGGTTTGCGTTTTTTAGGGCGAACACAATACACTCCTTGTGAAGGGTTTTACTTTTTGCCGGTTAAGGTCAGCAAAAAAGGACAGGCAAAGCCTGATCCTTTTTTTGTAAAAAGGCGGTGCGGGACGCCGAGGGCGGCGTCCCCTACAACGCCCATTGCGCGTCCACCGCCGTTCCTACAAAAAATCATCAGGGTTCCCCTGTGATTTTTTGGTAACTCCAACCGGCAAAAAGTAGGGGTTTACTTTTTGCCGAAACCCTGACCCCTGAACGCCCCCTACAAATTCTCAATACTTATATCTTGATAAGCCTTTTCAAACGGATCAAGTTCAATGTCGTGATCGGTGTGTCTCAACCACGTCAATTGACGTTTGGCGAGTTGGCGCGTGGCGGCAATCCCTTTCTCGCGCATCTCGTGATAGGGATATTCGTCGGCTAAATAGCCCCAGACCTGTCGATACCCCACGGAGCGGATGGAAGGATGGGTGGCAGAAAGCGGATACTTTTTTTGTAGCGCGCGCACTTCATCCACCAAGCCCGCGTTCAACATGGACTCAAAACGCGCTTCGATCAGTGCGTGCAGTCGGGCGCGATCTTTGGGCATCAAGACAATATGGAGGCTGTCGCCCAAAGGGGAGGGCGCGCGTTTACCTTGTAACGAGGAAAGCGGTTTGCCGGTGCCGCGAAAAACTTCAAGCGCGCGCGAGATACGTTGAGCGTCAGTGGGATGCAATCGCGTGGCTGTGACCGGATCCACCTTATATAATTCCTGATGCAAAAAAGCCCAGCCGTGCTTTAAAGCCAGCTGATTGATTTCATCGCGTATGTTGAAATTGGCGGGCGGCAATGCACTCAAGCCCTCCAACAAGGCTTTGATATAAAACATCGTGCCGCCGACAATAATCGGCACGCGATTTTTGGCGCGAACGGCACGAACCGCGGCAAGCGCGTCCTCCACAAATTTTGCTGCCGAATACGATTCGGTCGGCGGAATTAAATCAATTAAATGATGCGGCACGCGCGCGCGGATGTTTGCGTCCGGCTTGGCGGTGCCGATATTCATGTCGATGTAGACTTGCGCCGAATCCGCACTGATGATCTCGCTTGCGCATTGCCCGGCAAATCGTAAGGCAAGCGCGCTTTTGCCGGCGGCGGTGGGTCCCGAAATAATCACGGCAGGAAGGGAGGGATTCATTTGCCGCGCATGAAGAGTTGATCCAAATCCGACAACGAGAATTGATACCACGTGGGTCGTCCGTGATTGCATTGCCCGCCGCGCTCGGTGTCTTCCATGTCGCGTAAAAGCGCGTTCATTTCGGGAAGCGTCAATAAGCGATGCGCGCGCACCGCCGTGTGACACGCCATCGTGGCCAATAATTCATTGATTTTTGCCAACACTTCTTCGGTCGTTCCCCAATCATGAAGATCACGCAACAGGGTTCGGGTTAAGGCTTCAATATCGGCATCTTGCAGTAACGCGGGAAGACTTCTGACAATCAAGGTGGAAGGACCGCCCAACGAAATGTCAAAACCTAATTGTTGTAAGGTTTCGGCGTGACAGGTTGCCGTGGCAATGGCAAGAGGGTCGGCGGCAAACGCAACCGGAATCAATAAAGGCTGTGTGGCAAGATGCTTATGAGTAAATGCTTCTTTTAAGCGTTCGTAAAGAATACGTTCATGCGCCGCGTGCATGTCCACCAAAATTAAACCCGCGGCGTTTTGCGCCAAGATATAGATACCGTGCAATTGCGCAATCGCAAAACCTAAAGGCGGAATGGGGGAATCATAGTTTTTCTTGTCGTCAGACGACGGCAGGGCGAGGTGGGGCAAAGTCGGGTCGGCGTCGTTCTCGGCGGAGTTAAAGAGTTTTTCATAGAAGGGCGAACGAGGCGCGTCGTTCTTTTGAAAAGGCAATCTTAGCGAGCGTTGTTCCGGTGCCATCACGAATGCACGGGTTTTAAGTTCGTTCACAATATCCGACGCGAACTCGCGGGCAGGGTCTTGGCTTGGCATGGCAGAGGTTGAAGAAGAAGCGGCGGCAATCACCCCGACCGGCAACGACAAAGCTTTTCCGACGGCGTGTCGAACAAAACGATAGACGGCTTGACTGTCGCGGAATCGCACTTCGGCTTTTTGCGGATGAACGTTGACATCGACTTTTTCCGGGTCTAAGGTCAACCACAAGGCAAACGACGGTTGATGCGCCACGTGTAGCACATCACGAAACGCCTCACGAATGGCGTGCAGTAAAACACGATCACGAACAAAACGTTTGTTGACAAAAAGATAGGCGGTTTCTTTCATCGAGGGCGCGCCGGCCACGGGCGCCAACACCAAGCCGGACAACGATAAGTCTGCCGCTTCTTCGTCGATCTCGCGTGCGTGGCGGGCAAAAGCGTCGCCCAACACGTGCGTGATGCGGTCGTGTTGAGAGCCGTTGACGTAATGAGCGATGGCGCGGTTGTTGTGACGCAGCCAAAACGCCACCTCCGGCGCGCAGAGGGCGACACGTCGAAACGTTTCGTCGCAGTGCGCCCACTCGGTGGCTTCGGTGCGCAGAAATTTTTTTCGCGCGGGCGTGTTAAAAAATAAATCGTCAACGGTCACGGAGGTTCCCGCGTGAAGCGCCGCCGGCAAAATCTCGCCGATGTCGCCGCCTGTCACGTCGATTTGCCAAGCGTGTTCCGCGGTGTTAGCGCGCGAGATCAGGCGGAATCGCGATACCGATGCCATCGACGCCAAAGCCTCACCGCGAAAACCAAAGGTGGCGATGCGGTCAAGATCGTCTAACGCCGCGATTTTGGAGGTGGCATGACGCGAGATCGCCAGCCGCAATTCTTCCCGCGCGATGCCGACGCCGTTGTCGGTCACTTTGATGCGTCCGGTGCCGCCGTTTAAAAGCTCAACCTCAATGTTGTCGGCTTGCGCGTCGAGCGCGTTTTCCAAAAGCTCTTTTAACGCGGAGGCAGGGCGTTCAACCACTTCGCCCGCCGCGATTTGGTTGATGAGGTGATCCGAGAGTGGGTGAATCGACATGATGTGGGTTTGCAAAACATTCAAAGGGTGAGACCCAAGCCAAACGACGGCAACGCCAAGGTCTCCTTTTTGTATTGGGTGTGAAGTTTAGCATTTTTGCCGAACCCCAACCGTTGGAAGCGCCGCCTTTGACATTTTGGGATAAAATCCGAAAGTCACGCTTTTTGACCAGATAACCGTCCACGATTATGACTGAATCCACACCCTCACAGCTCGGCTCT
>JAIRPA010000165.1 GCA_031257235.1 Burkholderiales bacterium
CGGTTGCGTGACATGGTTATCTTCAAAATAAATCGGATAACGCAACCTTTTCACACCGACATGATTGATCGGTAATTTGCGCGGGTCACGCTCGGATTGTACGTCCGGCATCGTTTGTGCCTGAGTTGGATCGTGTTGCATAAAATAATTAAATCTTTCAGTATCTTAATTGTGTTTTTTAAAGTTATTTCAAGAAGTCGAAGACGGTTTTAACCGCGCTTGGATTTGCCGAATCATGCCGGCGGCGTCAAGCCCGCAGTCTTGGCGCAAAACGTCTTGCGCCCCGTGTTCGATAAATCGGTTCGGAAGTCCTAAATGCAAGAGGGGAATAGTCACCTTGTTTAACGATAAGGCTTCGGCAACCGCACTGCCCGCTCCGCCGGCCACGACATTTTCTTCCACCGTCACCAACAGGCGATGCGTTTGCGCCATTTTTAGAATCAGATCGGTGTCCAAAGGCGAGACAAAACGCATGTTGACGACCGTTGCGTCCAACGTTTCCGCCGCGGTGTGGGCTTCCGACAAAAGCGTCCCGAAGACCAAAATCGCCACGCCGCCATGCCCTTCTCTTTGAATCACGCCCCGCCCTATCGGCAAGGTTTTTTCGAGGTCAAAAGGCTCGTCTTTCTCGTCGCTTTTGGCCACCCCGCGCGGATAACGCACGAGAGCGGGCGAATTCATCCGATACGCCGTCGAAAGCATGGCGTAACACTCGGCTTTGTCGGCAGGCGTCATGATGGTTAAATTCGGCACACAGCGCAAAAACGAAAGATCAAAGGCGCCGATGTGCGTTGCGCCGTCCGCGCCGACAATACCCGCCCGATCAACCGCAAACATCACCGGCAGATTTTGCAGGGCGACATCGTGGATGAGCTGATCGTAAGCGCGTTGCAAAAAAGTGGAATAGATCGCCACCACCGGCTTTTGCCCGTCACACGCCATCCCTGCCGCAAACGTGACCGCGTGTTGTTCGGCGATCCCCACGTCAAAATAACGATCGGGAAAAGCGTGCGCGAAGGTGTTCATGCCGGAGCCTTCACACATCGCAGGCGTGACCGCCACCAGTTTGTCGTCCACACGCGCCTGATCAACCAACCAGCGCCCAAATAAGTCGCTGTAAGTTTCCTGCGCGTCTTGATGCGGTTGGATGCCGACGATAGGATCAAATTTTGAGACGCCGTGATATAACACAGGGTCTTTTTCGGCGGGCTCGTAGCCCTTGCCTTTGCGGGTGACGACATGAAGTAAGACGGGACCTTTCATCTCACGAACATTCGCAAGCGTGCGCGCCAACGTTTCGACATTGTGACCATCGACCGGTCCCACATAAAAAAACCCGAATTCTTCAAACAAAGTGCCGGGCATCAGCATCCCTTTGGTGTGCTCTTCCATCAGACGAACCAAGCGTTTCATCGGCGGAATTTTGCTCAACATTTCTTTGCCGCTGTCGCGCACCGTGTTGTATAAGGGGCTCGTTAAAATTCTTGTTAAGTGATTGTGAAACGCGCCGACCGGCTTGGAAATGGACATTTCGTTGTCGTTTAAAATCACCAGCAAATTCGCGTTCATCGCACCGGCGTTGTTCAACGCCTCAAACGCCATCCCGGCTGTCATGGCGCCGTCTCCAATCACCGCCACAATGGAACGTTTTTTGGGATCGTCGGTGAGTTTTGCCGCCACTGCCATGCCCAAAGCCGCGGAGACGGAGGTCGAGGAATGCGCTGTCCCAAAGGCGTCGTAAGGGCTTTCCGCGCGTGAGGGAAACCCCGATAACCCGCCTTTTTGCCGGAGCGTTTTTAAGCGATCGCGCCTTCCCGTCAACGCCTTGTGCGCGTAGGTTTGATGCCCGACATCCCAAATGATTCTATCGTCCGGCGTATTGAACACATAGTGCAAGGCAACGGTTAATTCAATCACGCCTAAGTTCGAGGACAAATGCCCGCCCGTCTGCGAGACCGTTTGAATCACGGTGTCGCGTAACTCATGGCACAAAGCCGGCAAATCATGGCGAGGCAACGCGCGCAAATCATCGGGGGTGATGATTTTATCTAAGAGCTTTGCGGGAGCATCGTTGGTCATAAAATGATCCGAGTGGATAAAAATATTAGAATTGTGCGCGGTTTAGCATGGTGTCCGCAAGAGCGCGAAGCATTAAAGCGGCGCCGCCCAAAGACTGCGTCAACGCGGCAAGCTCGTCTTTCATTAAATTCAATTGCCGTTTTGCGCCCTCTAAACCTAATAGTGAAACATAAGTCACTTTGTGTTGTGCTTCATCTTTGCCCGCGGTTTTGCCCAACGTATCGCTGGACGCGGTGGCATCCAAAATATCGTCGGCAATCTGAAACGCCAACCCCAAGCGATCACCGAACATCATGAGATTTTGCCGGGCAATAGGCTTGCATTGGGGCGACGGCACGCAAAGCATCCCCAAAGCCATGGATGCGCGAATCAACGCGCCGGTTTTCATTCGGTGCATGGTTTCAAGCGCGTTTAATGCTTCGTCGATGTTGCCGCGGGGTTGCCCGTGAACAGAGGCGTTCATGTCGATCCCCTGCCCGCCTGCCATCCCGCCCACGCCGATGGCGTCCGCCAAAATCGCGCAGGCTTTTGCCGGGTCGGTCATCGCACTTTTGGCGACCAACCCGAACGCGGCAGATTGTAAGGCGTCTCCCGCCAAAAGCGCCACCGTCTCGCCAAAACGAATGTGGCACGAGGGTTTGCCGCGCCTCATGGCGTCGTTATCCATACACGGCAAATCATCGTGAACGAGCGAATAAGCGTGGATCAATTCAAGTGCCGCCGCGGGCGCATCGGCGACGGCGTCGGCTTTGAGGGTGTCGTCGGGATCAAGCGATGCCACCGTGGCGTACAACAAGAGCGCGCGCCAGCGTTTGCCGCCCAAAGCGGCGTAACGCATCGCTTCTAAAAGCGGCGCGTAGGCCGTTTTTTCAAGATCGGATAAGGCGGCTTGGACGGCGGCATCCACCCGATGACGGTAGGTGTCCTGCCATAAAAGCAAAGCGTGATCGGTGGCGACGGTTTTTGAGGGTGAGAGAATCATGGACGATTGCGTGGAGGTTCGGCGTCGGCGTCAAAGGCTTTTAACACATCGTTTTCCAAAATGCGAACCTGTTGTTCCGCTTCTTTGAGGGTTTGCCGACAAAACAACAGCAACACCGATCCGCGGCGATAGGCTTTTAAGGCTTCGTCCAACGGCAAGGTTTCTTCTTCCATGCGCGCAATCAGGTTATTCAATTCCGCCATTGCTTTTTCATAGTTTTCCGGCGGCGCGTCGCTCAAAAGCGGGGCAGATTTAGGTGCTTTTGCCATAGATGTTTGTAAGGTCAAGACGATAGGCTATTTTAGCAGGGTTTGTGGTGATGTTCGGACAGGTTCGGTTTCGGGAATCAGGAATCAGGGGTTCGGCAAAAAGTGATACTTTTTGCCGGTTGAAAGTCAGCAAAAAAATACCGGCAAAGCCGGATACTTTTTTGCAGGAACGGCGGGGTGGATTCTGCGACTTCGCTACGGGCGCGCTTAAATGACGGCACTCTGATTCCTGATTCCTGACCTCTGATCCCTGAAACGCAACCCCCCGACTGCTTTGCAGTCACCCCCTTTTATAAAGGGGGCTTTTTTATTCGGCAAAAAGTGAAAACCTACTTTTTGCCGAACCCTTGTGTCTCAGGCTCATAAAGAAAATACACATTTAACACGCCGCGTAGGGCTTTAATCGAGGACAAGGTTTCATCATCGAGCGCGACGCTTTCTTCTTTTAATCGAATAGACCCGCAGGCAATATCATTGTAAAACCACACTTCCACCGGAACACCTTGACCGGTCTTGGGGCGCAATCGGCGCAACTCGTCTAAAAGTATCGCGCTTTGGGTCTCGGCGGTACATTGAATCAACAAACACTTTGCGTAAGCGGCGCGCACCTCGCTTAAATCATGCAGAGCGACGGCGGAAATGCGCAAACTTTGTTGTTCTTCGTCGCTTTCCTGCATGCGCTGGGTCACTTTGACATCCACAATCAATAAGCGATCAACCTGTATCAAATGGCGTGATTTCTCAAATTCTTCACTGAAAATAATCAGCTCGATCACATCTTCGCCATCGTCTAAAGTGATGAAAGCCGATCTGCCGCGCTTGCTGTTTTGAATGCGCAAGGCGGTGACAATGCCCGCCACCGTGACCGTTTCTTTTTGCGGTTTTAAATTCGTTAAAGGCGTGGTGAGGGGCTTTAACTCCTCTTGATATTGCCGGAAAGGATGCCCCGACAAGAAAAACCCTAAAACGGTTTTTTCTTCAAACAACTGTTGGTTGGTCGTCCATGAGGCTTCATCCGCCAATAAGGGAGTCGGCGGCATGATCTCTTCGGAAAACAACGAAGATTGCCCCGCGCTCGCGCTGATTTGATCCGCCGCGTCAAACGCAAGCGGTAAAGACTTCACCAGCGCCGCGCGATTCTTATGAAGGGCATCAAACGCGCCCGCGCGAATCAATGCCTCGACCGAACGACGATTGACCAAATGCCGATCAATGCGACGACAAAAATCGAAGAAATCCGTAAACGCGCCGCCCTCACGATGCACTTTGACAATGTTTTCAATGGCGTGTTGCCCCGTGCCTTTGATCGCGCCTAAACCAAAACGCACGGTTTGATCATCCATCGGATCAAAGCTCCACGCGGGGTCATTGATGTTCGGCGGCAATACCGCAATGCCGCGCGCCAACGTATCTTTATAAAACAGACGGACTTTATCCGAATCGTGCATCACCAACGTTAAGTTAGCCGCCATGAACGCGGCAGGATAATGCGTTTTTAGATACGCGGTTTGATACGACAAAATGGCGTAACACGCCGCATGAGACTTATTGAAACCATACCCCGCAAACTTTTCCATCGACTCAAAAATGGCGGCGGCTTTGGCGGAATGAACGCCGTTTTTCGCGGCACCGTTGATGAAGACATCACGTTGCATCGCCATTTCTTCGGGCTTCTTTTTGCCCATCGCGCGGCGCAAAATATCTGCGTCGCCCAGCGAATAACCACCGATCACCTGCGCGACCTGCATCACCTGCTCCTGATACACCATGATCCCGTAGGTTTCTTTTAACACCGGCTCCATGCGCGGGTCTAAATATTCGGTTTTGGTTCGCCCGCTCTTTCGGGAAAGGTATTCGGGAATCCAATCCATCGGTCCCGGTCGATACAGGGCAACCAACGCAATGATGTCCTCAATACAATCCGGTCGCGCTTTGACCAAATATTCCCGCATTCCGCGCGATTCAAATTGGAAGATGGCCGTGGTGTCGCCGCGCGCGTAAAGCTCGTAGGTGGGCGCATCATCCAAAGGAAGATGAGAAAGAGATATCTTTATTTCGGGATGCAATGCGTGAACGTATTTCAAGGTGCATTCCAAAATGGTCAGCGTCATCAAGCCTAAAAAGTCGAACTTGACCAAACCGATGGCTTCGACATCATCTTTATCAAACTGGGAAACGGCGGCATCGGAATCCGGCTGACAATAAAGCGGGCAAAAATCCGTGAGCTTGGACGGCGCGATCAACACGCCGCCCGCGTGCATGCCCACATTACGGGTTAAGCCCTCCAGCTGGCCGGCAAGCGACAATATTTCGCGCACGGCTTCTTCGTTATTTTCGCGCTCTTTGAGTTGCGGTTCTTGTTGACGCGCTTCGGCAAGCGTGATTTTTCCGCCCGGCGTAAAAGGAATCAGTTTGGCAATGCCGTCGCAAAACATATAGGGAAAATCTAAGACGCGCCCGACATCCCGCACCACACCCTTTGCCGCCATGGTGCCGAACGTGACAATCTGCGACACCGAATCACTGCCGTAACGATGCCGCACATATTCGATGACCTTTTCCCGATTGACCTGACAAAAGTCGATATCAAAGTCCGGCATGGATTTTCGTTCGGGGTTCAAAAACCGTTCAAAAAGTAAGGCGTAACGCAACGGGTCTAACTCGGTGATGCCCAAGGAAAACGCAACCAATGAACCCGCGCCCGAACCGCGACCGGGACCCACCGGCACGCCGTTTTCTTTTGCCCAGTTGATGAAGTCCGCCACGATTAAAAAGTAACCGGGGAAATCCATCTGTATGATGGTTTTTAATTCAAACTCCAATCGTTCTTTGTATTCCGTCCATCGCGCTTCGCGTTCTTGGGTGTCCGGGTAGAGTGCGGTAAGTCGCTTTTCTAATCCGGCAAACGCTTCACTTCTTAGAAAGTCGTTGACGCTGATTTGATCAGGTGTCGGAAAATGCGGTAAACGCGGCGTCCCCAAAGGAATAACAACATTGCAACGGCGCGCGATCTCGACGGTGTTTTGTAGGGCTTCCGGCAGATCGGAAAACCGCTCACACATCTCTTGGGGCGATACAAAATACTGTTCGGCGGTGAAGGAATGCGCCCGCCGCGGATCAGAAAGAATATAACCTTCGGCAATGCACACGCGCGCGTCGTGCGCGCGAAAATCGTCTTTCTTTAAAAATTGAATCGGGTGGGTGGCCACCGGCGGGAGTTGAAGGCAACGCGCCAGCGCAACCACGGACAAAAGTAAGGCTTCGTCGGCATCGCGCCGTTGCTCATCGCCGTCACGTTGTACCTCTAAATAAAAACGATCGGGAAAATCGTGCGACCATTGTTCTGCCGCGCGTTTGGCTTCATCAAAATTGCCTTGCAACAAGTGTTCACCAATATCACTGCCCCGCGCTCCCGAAAAAAGAATCAAACCCGAATGAAGCTCAACCAACCATTCACGCTTGACGGCAAGATGCTTTTTGTGGGCATGACGCTCTTGATACATGCGCGTTAAAAGCGCACACAGATTTAAATAACCCTCGTGCGTTTGCGCCAACAACAAGACACGGTAAGGCGGCGCGTTGGGGTTTTCGGAAAACACGGACACTTCCGCCCCGATGATCGGCTTGATCCCGGCGGCGCGCGCGGCTTTATAAAATTTGATCAACCCGAATAAGTTGTTCAAATCCGTCAGTGCGAACGCGGGCATGTGAGCCTCACGCGCGGCGTCAATGGCGTCGTCGATGCGTAAAATGCTGTCCGAAATCGAGTATTCGCTGTGACAACGTAAATGAATGAAAGAAGGGGCGGATGATTCCCCGTCGGAAAAAGACACGGCAGACAAAGTTAATTAGGGTTAAAATTCAGCGTGATGGTTTTTCTCACGCTCCGGGATTTTTTTGTGAAAACGTTGACTTCTTTATTACTTGCGCTCGCTATTTTATCAGTGCTTTCGGGTTGTGTTACAACCTCGCCCTCCTCTTCGCCCTCTTCGGACAAGCCGGCATCGTCTCCGCCCTCGCCTTATGGCGGTTACGATTCGGGCGGGTCTTCCGCGCCGCCGCCTAAAGACAATCTTTCGGGTTTTGCGCCGGAATATCGGCAAGGGTACACCGAGGGTTGCGAATCCGCCAAAGGGCGCGAGCACCGAAACGCCGAGCGCTTTTCAAAAGACGCCGATTATCGCATGGGATGGCAAGACGGCTATTCCGTGTGCGCGCGTCGTTTAGGCAAATAGGCAAATCCCCCCAAAAAAACCTGAATCGAGATCACCATGCCTTCGTTCGTCTTATTCGCCGCCACTGCGTTGGTGTGGGGCTCCACATGGTTAGCCATCATTGCGCAATTGGGTGTCGTCGCGCCTTCGGTCTCCATTGCCTATCGCTTTGGGATTGCGGCCGCACTTTTGTGGGCGTGGTGTCTTTATAAAAAAACGCCGATGAAACTGCCGGCGATCCGTCATTTAGGCTTAGCCGCACAAGGCGCGTTTTTGTTTGGCTTTAATTATTTGGCGATCTACCACGCGGAAGAATATATTTCCTCCGGCTTGGTCGCCGTGATTTTCTCGACCCTGCTTTTTTTCAACATGTTGGGCGAGCGCATCTTCTTTAAAATTCCCTTCAACCGCGCGATGTTGATCGCGGGCATTGTCGGGGTTTTGGGCGTGGTGCTGATGTTTCTTCCGGAGTTTTCCAAACCCGCTTCATTGACCGCCATGATCACCGGCGTTTCTTTGACCGCTTTTGGCGCAGTCTCGGCAAGTCTTGGCAACATGGCGGCTGTCTACAACAATCGCCGTCAAATTCCCGTGATGACCGGCGCGGCTTGGGGCATGGTTTACGGCACGTTATTGGGCGTCATCGCCTCAGTGATCACCGGGGAAACCTGGTCGTTTGATTGGCATCTCCCTTACGTGTTTTCGCTTTTGTATTTATCGCTTTTGGGAACGGTTTTGGCGTTCATGTGCTATTTAACCCTCATCCGCCGCGAGGGCGCGACGGTCGGCGGCTACGTCAACGTGGTCGTGCCTTTAATCGCGCTTTTACTCTCCACCTTTTTTGAGGGGTATCAATGGACGTGGTGGGCAGGCTTGGGCGCGGTGTTGATCGTGGTGGGTAATGTGTTGATGCTTCGTAAAAACGGCAAAAAGTAAATCAGGAGACGCCCAAAAGTGAAAACCTACTTTTGGGCGGTGATGATTTGCAAAAAAGTACGGGCAAAGCCCGATACTTTTTTGTATAAACGGCGGTAAAACCGGATTGCGGGTCAAGCCCGCAATGACGAGATGAGAGATTGTAGGTTGTTGTTTGATTCCGCGTTTTGCGATGACAAAAACCGGATTGCGGGTCAAGCCCGCTTGTGACGCAGCCTAAAGGCTGCGGACGCGCAATGCGCGTCGCAAACCCTCGACTTTCGCTGCCACCCCCTTTTATAAAGGGGGCTGGATTCTGCGACTTCGCCATGCTATGGCAGGCTTCGCGCAGAATGACGTATCCCTGATCCCTGACCTCTGACCCCTGATTCCTGATATGGTGTAAAGTTTCATTTTTGCCTGATCAAGGATTATTGACTCATGCCGCGTTTTCAATGGGAAGCCGTCAACGCCGAAGGGCGCGTGTTGCGTGGCACGCGCGAAGCCGAAAGCGCGCGGGCATTACGCGCCACATTGATCGAAGAGCAATTAACCCCCACGGCAATCACCCCCGCCTTGGACGCGCCTTCGCGTTTGTCGTGGACCAAACTTTCCGCACAAAACGTTTCGCTGGTGACGCGCCAATTGGCCACCCTCACGATGTCCGGTCTTCCCCTGCATCAGGCGCTTTTGGCGGTGGTGGAACAGGTGGACGACAAAGAAACCAAGTCGATGATGACCGCTTTGGCGCGGGAGGTTTTCTCCGGCGAAAATTTCTCTTTGGCTTTGGCGCACTATCCGCGCACTTTCCCCAAACTTTATCGCGGGCTGGTGGAGGCGGGCGTGGAAAGCGGCTTGTTGCCGCAGGTTTTGGAAAGACTTGCCGACTATTTAGACGCGCGCTTGGCGTTGAAACAAAAATTTGTCGCGGCATTGATTTACCCCGCCCTGATTACGATCATTGCTATCGCGGTCGTCATTGTCTTGTTGACTTACGTGATGCCGCAGGTGATTTCCGTCTATGAGCATTCGCGTCAGACCCTGCCCGCTTTGACACGCGGTTTGATTGCCTCCTCCCATTTTTTGCGCGCCACCGGTGTTTATTGGTTGATCCTTGGGGTTGCCGCCGGCTTTGGCTCGCTCTATGTGTACAGAAAACCGGAAGTTGCCGCGCGTGTTCATCGCTTTTTATTGGCGGTTCCGGGCTTGGGCAAACTGATCCAAAGTCTTGAAACCGCGCGGTTTGCCAGCACGTTGGCGATTTTGGTCGGAAGCGGCGCGCCTTTGTTGCGCGGGCTGACCACTGCCGCCGATGTTTTACGATTGACGCCGATTCGCGCGGCGGTTCAAAACGCGGTGGTTCATGTTCGTGAAGGGGTGGCGCTTCATCGCGCGCTCAAAGAAAGCGGCGTTTTTCCGCCGATCTTGATTCACTTGGTCGCCAATGGCGAGACCACCGGAAAACTCTCCGAAATGCTGACCCGCTCGGCAGAAACGCTGGAGCGAGACAGCGAACGGCGTTTGGCGTGGATCACCGCCCTCATTCAGCCGGTCTTGATTGTATTGATGGGCGGATTGGTGCTGTTGCTCGTCATGGCGATTTTAATGCCGATTGTCTCGATGAATCAGTTGATTCGATAGCGTGATCACGCCCAAACGCAAAACCCTTGCGGGCGTTTGAAGAAAGGATACCCCCATGATCAAAAAAGATTTTCCGGTCTTTGATGTGCGTCGCTTTTTAGAGCCCGGCGCGATTGTGTTGGTTTCATCGCACCACGGGAAACACACCAACATAATGACTATGGGCTGGCACACGGTGATGGAATTCACTCCCTCGTTGGTGGGTTGCGTGATTTCCTCCGCCAATTGGAGCTATTCGTTGATTGCAGAAAGCAAAGAATGCGTCATCAACGTGCCGACGACCGCATTGTTGGACACGGTTGTCCAAATCGGCAACACCACCGGCGCCGAAATCGACAAATTCAAAACCTTTGGATTAACGCCTAAAAAAGCCGCGCGGGTGAAAGCGCCGCTGATTCAAGAATGTTTTGCGAATTTGGAATGCCGCTTATACGACGACACACTTCTCAACCGGTATAACTTTTTTATTTTTGAAGTGGTCAAAGCCCACGCCCTGCCCGGCGTCCCCGAAACCCTACACTATCAAGGCGGCGGAAAATTTCGATGCTTGAATAAAACCGTTGTCGATAAGAGTGAGCTTTTTCGGGAAGGGATGATGTGATCAGGAATCAGAGGTCAGGGATCAGTAGGGGACGGGACAAGCCCGTCCCGCACGCAGCCTTTATAGGCTGCGTCACAAGCGGTCTCGACCCGCAATCCGGTTTTTTTTCATCGCGGGCGAGGCAAGCCTCGCCCCTACGACGCGCTTTGCGCGTCCACCGCCGTTTCCACAAAAAAGCATCAGGGTTCCCCTGTGCTTTTTTGGTAATTATTACCGCCCAAAAGTAGGGGTTTACTTTTGGGCGAGCCTCTCAGCTTACCCCCCACAAAACCAGCATCCCGACGGCGATGGTCAAAAGGACGTTTCTGAAAAAAAACGCCACGACAAAAGCCACCGCCGCGGCGATCAATCGCGGATTCTCCATCACGGCGAACGTCTCACCGTGTGCCCAAAAAATATCGGGTGCGATCAAGGCGGCGAATATCGCCGGCGGCACATAACGCAATAAGTCATAAAAGCGCGAACTCTGCGGGAAAAAACGCGACGTGGCGATGAAGGAAAACCGCATCAGAAACGTCAACACGCCGCAGACAATCATTAAAATCAAAAGCGTCATCATTGATCTACTATTTAATGGTTAATATTTAATCGTTCATCGTTATCGTCAACGCTTGTCAAAGCGTCGCGCGACCACGCCGCACAAAATGCCGACCACCGCCGCCGCCAATATCCAAAGTTTGAAGGGAAGTTGACGGGTTAAAAGCGCCGTCGCCATCGCGGCAATGGCGGCAACGGCTTCGCTTCTTCTTTGAATCGACATCACGGTTAGGGTAATGAAGGTCAGCGTGACCGAAAAATCCAATCCCCACCGTTCGGGAATGGCGCGCCCTAAAACCACGCCCAAAACGGTCGACACCCACCAACCCGTCCAGAGCGTCACTCCCGCGCCGAGCAAAAACCAATGACGAAAAGGCGTTGCCGCGCCCTCTCGAAAACGCGGTAAGGAAGCGGCGAAGGCTTCATCGGTCAACAGATAGGAAAGGATGATTTTCCAGTGCCGGGGCAAATGCAAAAGATAAGGCGCGACGGCGGCGCTGTACAACACGTGCCGCAAATTGGTGACGGAGACGGTGGCGGCAATCACCGTGACCGGTGTGGCTAATCCCCAGAGTTGCACGAAGATCATTTGTGACGCGCCGCCAAACACAATCACCGACATGGCAATCGTTGCCCACGCGGGCAAGCCCGATTGCAAGCCCAACACCCCGAACACCAGACCAAACGGCACCACGCCCAACAATAAAGGCAATTCCGTAAAGACACCGCCCCAAAATTCGGCGCGACGTGTGGCATCAGGCGATAAAGACGGATCGGTTTTGGGTGTCATGAAGCGGCTTTAAAAAAATATCGTCACGGAATTATAAGTTTGTTCGAGCGAAAAAAGCTGTTATCCTGTTGCCCCTTAAAAAAATTTATCTCAACCGACGAAAAATATGCAGGCATTTACGGCAACCATAGAATCTTTGGATCAGGAAGGGCGAGGCATCGCGCGAAAGGACGGTAAAACCGTGTTTGTCGAAGGCGCGTTGACCGGGGAAACGGTGATCGCGCGCGTCACGCGGAAAAAACCCACGTGGGAGCTTGCCGAATGTATCGAGGTGGTGGCGCACCCCAATGCCGACCGCGTCGTGCCGCACTGCCCGCACTTTGGCGTGTGCGGCGGATGCTCCATGCAACACGCGAGCTTGTCCTTACAAGTCGCCGCCAAAAAACGCATGCTTGAAGAAACGCTCGCGCGCATCGGCAACACACACCCCAACACGTTATTGCCTGCCGTTTACGGGCAACCGTGGGGATACCGGTTTCGCGCGCGCTTGTCGGTGCGTTATGTGGAAAAAAAGGGCGGCGTTTTAATCGGGTTTCACGAAAAACATTCGAGCTTTGTGGCGGACATGAAAACCTGCCCCGTCTTGCCGCCCGCCATCGACCGTTTATTGATGCCGTTGCGTGAGTTGGTCGCCGGTTTGTCTATTCGTGACCGCCTGCCTCAAATCGAAGTGGCGGTGGGTAGCCGTCCCGATGAAACGCCGATTTTAGCCTTAGTGCTCCGAGTGTTGTCGCCGCTTTCGCCCGCCGACGAACACACGCTTCGCGCATTTGCCGACCGGCACGGCGTGACCTTCTGGCTACAGGAAAAAGGACCGGATACCGTCAAACCTTTTTATCCGGGTGAGACGGCGTTGAGTTATACCCTTCCCGAATACAACATCACGATTCCTTTTTTGCCGACCGATTTTACGCAGGTGAATCATCACATCAACCGCGTGTTGGTGCGCCGCGCGATGGCGTTATTGTCTCCGCAAAAAAACGAAACGATTGCGGACTTTTTTTGCGGATTGGGAAATTTCACTCTGCCGATTGCGCGATCGGGCGCCAAAGTGACGGGCATTGAAGGCAATCAAGGTTTAATTGACCGCGCGATGGCCGGCGCGCGGCAAAACGGGCTTGCCGATTCCACACAATTCATCACGGCTAATCTCGATGAAAACACGGGGT